>CANFIV010000024.1 GCA_947446935.1 Sphingomonadaceae bacterium
CATCTCTACAGCCGCTTGGCCGAAAACCGGGTGGAAGTGAGCCACCCGAACGGCAAGACCGGCATCTTCGATATGACCGGCACGTATATCGAAGGCGAAGTGGTCAACGCCGACGCGCATATGTGCAACTGGATCGGCGGCAAGATCGCTCCCGGCGAGGAAAACATGCCCACCCGCTTCGCCGGCGCCTCATCACAAGCGTTCCGCGCCGATGCCGCGCGCGACCGGCGCGACTTGCTCCGTCCCGATTTCGGCGAATACATTAACACGGTCAGCGACGCCGACATGATCGACGCGATTTTCTACTCGGTTTTCCCAAATCTGCACCCGTGGGCCGATTTCAACCCGATCTTCTACCGCTTCCGCCCAGACGGGAACAACCCGGAGCAATCGCTCCACGAGGTGATGTATATGCTGCCGGTACCTGATGGGCAGGACCGGCCGGCCCCGGCCAAATGCACCTTCCTGGATCTCGACGACGATTATACGAAGGCAACCGAATTCGGCAGCTATCTCAACAAGATCTTCAATCAGGATGGGCTCAATCACCGCGCCGTCCAGCAGGGGCTGCACAATCACCCCAAAGGCGAGGTGATCTTCGCCAGCTATCAGGAAAGCAAAATCCGCGATTTCCACGTGAAGCTGGAGCATTGGCTGAGCAGCGAGAGCCCGCCCAAAAGCCGCTAGGGCCGAAGCAGGGGTAGTCTTGCTGCTTCGCCAGAAGCCCCTGCCCTTCGGTTGGCCTCCGCCAATCGAATGAACGACCGCCGTTCATGGCAAGCGAAGTCGAGACACCGGGCAGGACGTGTAGTTGCGCGTCTTTATTGCAACAGTGGCCGCGGAAACCCACGATAGCTCACCCTTTTTGATAGTTGATGTTCGCCCTCCAACCCCTAGCCTATCACTCGGGATTGTCCGTACAAAATTCAGCAAAAACAGCGGGATACGCGCGGACCATAAGTTGGGAGGATTGCAATGGGCTTGAGGAAATCTGCGTCACTGTTCCGCACTGCGCTCTATGCGGGTGTGGCAGCCACATCACTGGCATTGCCGCAGCTGGCCTTGGCCGCAGAAGCAGCCGATGGTGCCGCGGCGGCCAATGCCACCGTTGACGACGGCAACGCCATCACGGTTATCGCGCGCAAGACCACGGAAACGCTGCAGGATGTGCCGGTGACGGTTTCGGCGATCAGCGCCGAGGCGATCAACCGCGATCAGGCGACCAAGGCCGAAGCGCTCGGCACCCATGTGCCCACACTCAATATCTACACCGGCGGTTCCGGCTCGGGTGGCTCGATCGCGCTGCGCGGCGTCGGCTCCTCGGCCATTTCGGCTGCGTTCGACTCCGCCGTCGCGCTCGATATGGACGGCATTCAGCTCAGCTCGATGCGCCTGCTTCAGGCCGGCTTCTTCGACGTCAAGCAGGTCGACGTACTCAAGGGCCCGCAGTCGCTGTTTTTCGGCAAAAGCGCATCGGCCGGTGTGCTTTCGCTGCGTTCGGCCGATCCGACCAAGACTTGGGAAGTTGGCGGCAAGGCATCGTATGAATTCGTCGAGCACGGCTACGTCGTCGGCGGCTACATCTCCGGTCCGCTCAGCGACACGCTCGGCATCCGCGTGGCCGGCCAGTACAACGACATCAGCCAGTACACCAAGATCCAGCCCGGCATTCCGGCCCTGATCCGCAATCGCGGCATGCGCGATTTCGTGAGCCGCGTCACGCTGCAGTGGGACCCAACGAGCACCTTCACCGCCAACCTCAAGGCGAGCTACGTCAGCAACCGCAATGACGGTGCCATTGGTCACCAGGACATCGATTGCGGTGCCAATGGCCGGGCCGACGAAGTTGTGCTGCTCGGCGGCGCGATTGCCGTACCCTCGGGCGCCAACTGCAACATCAAGGACCGGTACTACGCGATCAGCGACCCTTCGCCGACGCAGAACAGCAACTACCCCACCGGCAGCGCCGCGGGTGATGGCAAGTATCCGGGCCACCCGTTCGGCAAGACGGACATCTACCTTGCGCGCCTGAAGATGGACCTCGATGTGGGCAGCGGCCTCAAGGTCAGCTCGGTCACCGGCTATTTCGACATCAAGGCAATCGACTCCGACACCTACAGCTCGGTCGGCGTGGGCTCTGCCTTCAACCCCAATGGCATCCCCATTGCCCTGATTGCACCGCGTCTTGCGGCCAACAACGCGCCGGGTTCGGCGCAAGGCTTCGGCTCGAGCGATCCGCTCAACGCAACCAAGCAGTTCACGCAGGAACTGCGGCTCGCGAGCAACTGGAGCGGGCCGTTCAACTTCATGGTTGGCGGTTTCTACGAACACCGCAACATCGATTTCAACACCTCGCAGCAGGGTGTGAACATCTCGATCATTGCGCTCGATCCCATCACTGGGAGCGCGTTCGACTGGTACAAGAAGCACCACACCACAACCTCGGCCTACTCGCTCTTCGCCAGCGGCACGTATGACATCACCGAAAAGTTCGAGCTTTCGGGCGGTGTGCGCTGGACCAAGGAAGACAAGGTCAACACGATCTCGGTGCCCTATGTGCACGCATTCCTGGCGGCAACGCCCGCGTTCATCAGCAGCGGGTTCTACTCGGGTCCGATTCCCTTCAAGGATCAGAACTGGTCGCCGGAAGTCACGCTGCGCTACAAGGCTTCGGATGATCTCAACATCTATGCCGCGTACAAGACCGGCTACAAGTCGGGCGGTGTCGACAACAGCGCGCTGCCTTCGAACAGCCTGCTGGGCTTCAACAATCCGGCAACGCGCGATGCCGTCGCTGCTGGCCTGAAGTTCAAGTCGGAACGGACCAAGGGCGGCGAACTCGGCGTGAAGGCCCAGCTGGCCGATCGCTCGATCACCCTCAACACCTCGCTGTTCTATTACAAGTTCACCGATCTTCAGCTGCAGGTGTTCGATGCCACGAAGGTGCAGTTCCGCACGTTCAACGCATCGGAACTCACCACCAAGGGCGTCGATATCGACTTCAACTGGCGCACGCCGCTGGAAGGTCTGCGGTTCAATGGCGGGCTGGCCTATACCAAGGCCACGTTCACCAAGCCGCTGGCTTCGGCAATCGATGGCTCGCCGCTGCAGGGTCGCAAGGCATCGCGCGCACCTGAATGGGCAGGCAACGTCGGGTTCGACTACAATGTGCCGGTCAGCAACGCGCTGGAGTTCGGTATGCACGGCAACCTCGCGTTCTCAAGCAGCTACTACACCGACACGACCAGCATGAACGATCCGATCCAGAGCGGCTGGGCCACGATCGATGGCGGCATCTCCATCGGTCAGCCCGACGGCAAGTGGAAGCTGGCCCTCGTCGGCATCAACCTTGCCGACAAGCGCTATGTCCTCTCAAGCGGTTCGCGTCCGTTCCTCGCCGGCCCCGGCGGGCTGGGCACCCCGGGCTCGGCGACTTACGTGCCGCAGGGCGACGACCGCAACGTGCTGCTCAACCGCGGCCGCCAGGTCTTCGTGGAAGCCAGCTTCAAGTTCTGAGTGTTCTTCAGCTCCAGCCGGGCAACCGGATTGGACAACCTGCCGCCCCGGGAAACCGGGGCGGCATTTTCTTTGGAGCTAGGGCAAACTTGGAGGAGGCCAACAAGCCCTCGTCATCCCCAATCACCCCCTTCGTCATTTCACGCGCGTCCCCTTCGCCATTCCCGCACTTCCCTTTCGTCATTCCCGCACTTCCCCTTCGTCATCCCCGCGAAGGCGGGAATCCAGAGCGCGCAGACCCAAGCATCCCACTTCCCATCGGCTCGCAGAGCCAACCGAGCAGGCATGGCTGGATTCCCGCCTCCGCGGGAATGACGAGGCATTGGCAATCGGGCGCGCAACCGCGCAGGCCGGGCTGTCCTACACGCCCGCACCCTGTCATATTGCCCGAAACGCTCTTTGAAATCGTAGAAAAAGCCTGCATCGACGGCGCGGTGTCACCTGTCCGCAACCGCAGATAAGCCTCTGAAAATCAGCACAATAAAGCCAAAGACCAAAGGTGACACAGTGTCACCTTTGTCACCTTCAAGACAGCGAACCGTGCCGCTCAGGCCGCGCTCACCCGCACAGGGATCGCGCTCTGCACCGGCATGCCGGTGATCGGGTCCATGTCCACAGCGTCATCGATCAGTCTGTTGGTCGAGGCACCGATTCCGATCACGTCGTCCTTGCCGGCATCGTCGTTGCCCCAGGCATGCGACATCGAGATCACCCCGCGCCGCACTTTGTCGCTGGCCTGGGTCACGGCGTGGATCGAGGCAACGCGCGAGGTGATCTCGATCACGTCGCCCTCGGTCAGCGAAAGCGCCGCAAGGTCGTCCGGGTGGAAGAAGGCCGGATTGGTCGGCATCTTCTTCTTCAGGAACTCGGAAATGTGGCCATTGCTGTTGTAGCGGTGCTTGGAACGACGCGAGATCAGACGGAAATCGAAGCCGTCCGCTTCGGGCCGCTCGTCCGCATAGCGGGCAAACTCGGTGGGCATGGCACCTGCGCCAAGCTGGAACTTGCCCGCAGCGTCGGGATCTGCCGGCGCAATCGTGGCGTGTTGTTCCGGATAGAGCAGCGCCCCGCCGGGCTGGTCGCTGGCCTGCGCCTCTGCCTTGACCTTGCTCGGCTGCACGAGGCTTCCGTGCGAAATCAGATCGAGCATGGTCACCTTGTCGGGGCAAGCCTCCATCGAGCAAGGGCCACCCGGCAACTTCAGTTCCAACCCGAGATGCTTGGCGATCCACCACAGCATCTCGTATTCGTCCATCGTATCGCCCGGCGCCGGCACCATGGCTTCGGTGTAATGGGCATAAGGCTCTTCGCAGAACGGCTGCGAGACATTGTTGATGTCCTCCCGCTCAAGGCACATGCTCGGCGCGAGGATCACATCCGCGCGCTTGGCGCTGGCCGACATGAACGGATCGACCTGCACGAACATCTCGAGCGTATCGAGCGCCTTGCGCACCTTGCGCTGGTTCGGGAAAGCGATCTCGGGATTGCCGCCGATCGAGATCAGCACTTTCACCTGGCCCTCGCCGGGGGTGAGGATCTCGTCCGCCAGCACCGGGCAAGGCATTTCCTGCCCGAGCTTGCCGATGCCCCGGATGCGCGATTGGGCAAAGCCCTCGCCAAACATCTGCATCGGCGGCGCGACTTGCGCCTTCTTCGGGCCCGCCGCAAACGGCATGAACACCATCGGATTGGCGACCTTGTCCCCAGCCTGATTGAAGCGCGCGCAAACCACGTTGAGCGCGGTGACGAGGTATTCGGTAAGCACGCCCTTGCCCGCCATTTCCGGCCCCGTCCCGGTCACGACCCGGCCCTTGGCCGCCTTGGCGAACATGCGCGCCGCTGCGACCACTTCGTCTGCGCTGATCCCGGCGCGTTCGCCCGCTATCTCGGGCGTGAAGTCCTTAACCACCTCGGCCAGTTCGTCGAACCCGTCGACATAGGCGGAGACGAAATTGCGGTCGTAGAGCCCTTCCTTGATGATCACATGCAGCATGCCGCCCAGCAGCGCCGGGTCCTCGCCCGGCTTCACCTGCAAATAGAGATCGGCAAGCGCGCCGGTGTCGCTTTCGCGCGGATCGGCCACAATCACCTTGAGCCCACGCGCCTTGGCATCGCGCAAGCGGCGCGAGGGCGAGAACGGCGGGACACCGCCGCTCGGCGTATAATGGGAGACCAGCGGGTTGTTGCCGACGAACATGACGACGTCGGATTCTTCGAAGTTGTTGGGCCCGCCCATCCACTGGCCATAGCGCGAAGTGGTGAAGACCTTGGCCGGCTGATCGACCGTGACGCTGGTGTAGTAGTTGCGCGTGCCGATCGCCTCGGCCAGCGCATAGGACGTGCCGAGCACCGCGCTGTTCTGAAAAGCATTGGTGCCGCAATAGAGCGCCACGCTGTGCGGACCGTGCTCGGCGATCACGGCCTTGATCTTCGCGGCGACCTCGGCGAGCGCATCGGCGGTCGACGTTTCGACGAACTGGCCATCCCGCCGAACCAGCGGGCGCAGAATGCGTTCGGCCACGTTGTGCATTTCGGGCATCTGACGGCCCTTCACGCAGGTATATCCACTGAACAGGGTGTTTTCGGGATCGCCGCGCACGGCTTTGACCTTGTCTCCCTCCACATCGACCAGCATCGCGCAGCTGGCGTGGCAGAAGCGGCAAAATGTGCGGAGCGTCTTCGTGGTCAAGGCATGTCTCCCGGGATTTTCGCAGGATGCTATCGGCAATCCGGCGCTCCGCACACTCCCCAAAGAGAGGGGGGACCAGTCATTTCCGCCAGTACCTTTGTGCAGCGATCTGCGCTTGATGCTGAGCAACCCAGGACAGGATAAGAGCATGACGACGCAGAACCGGCATTGGATCCTCGCAAGCCGTCCGATCGGCAATGGCTATGCCGACGCATTCGCCTTGCGCGAGGAACCGGTGCCCGTGCCCGCCGAGGACCAGATCGTCATCGCCAACAAAGTGCTCTCGATGGATAGCGGCACCCGCATGTACATGACCGACCGCGAAGACAGCTATCAGCCGGGCACGCCGCTCGGCGAGAAGCTGATCGGCACGGTGCTGGGCGTGGTGACGGAAACGCGGCATCCGGGCTACGCTGTGGGCGACCGGGTGCGCTGCTACGGCCAGTGGGCGGACTACTCGCTGGTCGATCCTGCCACGACGTATTGCACCAAGCTCGATGATGCGCATGCCGATCTCAAGGAATACGTGGGGATTTACGGCGCTAACGGCTGGACGGCCTATGTCGGCGTGGTCGAGACCGGCGCCGCCAAGGCGGGTGAGACCTTCGTGGTCTCGGCTGCGGCGGGCTGCACCGGGATCATGGCCGGCCAGATCGCCAAGGCGCTGGGGAGCCGGGTGATCGGCATTGCCGGCGGCGCGGCAAAATGCGGACTGCTCACAAGCGACTACGGGTTCGACGCGGCGATCGACTACAAGGCCGGTGATGTGGCAGGCGAACTTGCGCGCCTGTGTCCCGAAGGCATCGACCTCTATTTCGACAACGTGGGCGGCGAGATCCTTGATGCGGCGCTGGGCAACATGGCGCTGTTCGGTCGGGTTGCGGTCTGCGGGCTGCTGACCAACTATACCGCGCAAGGGCCGGTGCCGGGGCCATACCGCTTCGATCAGGTGCTGATGAAACGGCTGCGGATCGAAGGCTTCTTCTCACCCGACTTCTACGCCCGCGAGGCCGTGTTCAATCCGCTGCTGGCGCGCTGGGCCGCGGCAGGTCAGCTCAAGCTGCCTTTCGAGGTGAGCCACGGACTGGAAGCCACGCCTGAGGCCTTCACCAAGCTGTTTACCGGCGGCAATATCGGCAAAGTGGTGGTCGAGCTCTAGGCCCGGAAGGCAAACGGCCCGGCAGGATCGGGCTCGATCAGCTCGATCAGGTTCCCATCCGGGTCGCGGCCATAAACCGCGCTGCACACACCCGGCATGTGCTGCGGCGCGCAGTTGAAAGCCATCCCGGCGGCGGAAAGGCGGGCATACTCCGCCTCGAGATCGCTGACCGCGATGCAGATATGCGTCAGACCCTGATGGGACACCGGCCGCTGCGAACCGCGCTCTGGGCTGACCGGATGCGCGAACTCGAACAGTTCGAGATAGGCATTGGCCGTGCGCAGCATGACCATGCGCACCGCCGAGCCGGTTACACCCCAGATCGCGTCTGCCCGCGCATTATCGCCATGCCACGCGGTTTCCATCACGGTCTCGAACCCAAACTGGTCGCGATAAAACGCGGCCAGCCGGTCGATATCGCCGGTCGTGATGCTGGCGTGGTGGAGACCCAGGATCACGTCTTGGGCAGTTCACCCGAGAAGTACTTGTCCATCGTCACATGGAACTGGCGAATGCGGGTTTCCTGATAGTGCCCGAGTTCCAGCCGCTTGTTCTTGGAGGCTTTCATACCGGCTTGCACATAAGGCAGGTTTTCCATGTCCTGATCGAACACCCCGGCCAGCGCCGCGCCGATGAGGTGTGCGGCGTACGTGAAGGGCTCGCCATCGGGGATCATGAACATCTCGGGGCCACGTGCGGGCTTTTCGCCCTTCTGCGCGCGCATCAGGATGCGCACTTCCATGAGGCAATGATCGGCATCACCCCAAGGCCGCCAGCGATAGACGATGTTCGGCACGAAACCGCCCCAAGGCGAGAAATTGGGGAAGATATTGTACGTCAGGTTGTCGAGCATCTCGCTGTCCGAGACATTGGAGTAGTCATGCCCGTTCATCGCCGCGAAGCCCTCGCGGTTGGCCTGTGCGAGCACTTTGCGCGCCAGAAGCGGATCAGCGGGATCGAAGCCCTTGAGATCGTCGCGGTCGGTTGCATTGCGGCGCCCACGCCCATCGCCTGCGCCGAGGAAATCGGCGAGCTTGTCGATCACATAGAGCTGGTCCTTGCCCTTGAGGTGGGGCGAAAGCGTGCCGTTGGGCGTGATCGCCCGGTTCATGTGATCGCCGTAGAGATCATAGCGCGTGTTGGCGTCGGCCGTGAACGGCAGGATCTGCGGATGGGTGACGACCGAGTGCCAAGCCTCCATGAACGCTTCGGATACAGCCTTCCAGTTGGCCGGTACAACCTTGGCCACCCAAGCGCCGGTGGTGCATTCGTCGAGCCGCCAGTTGTCGTAATGCTCAATGCCCGGGCCGACCCAATCGCGAAAACTTGGGAGATCATGGTTCTCGGTGACCATGATGAAACCCTGCCAACGCTCGACCTTGAGCTCGGGCAGCGAGAGGTCCTTGTCTTCCAGGTGCTTGAAATCCCACGAGCAGGGGATTTCCTTGAGACTGCCGTCGTTGTTCCAGGTGAAGCCGTGGAACGGACAGCGCAAGTTGATCGAACGCCCACCTTCCAGTTTCAGCTTGCGCCCGCGGTGGAGGCACACGTTGTAGAACGCACGGACACTGTCATCGGGCTGACGGATCAGGAGGAACGACTTGTCGTTGATCTC
Source organism: Sphingomonadaceae bacterium (assembly GCA_947446935.1). Classification (GTDB taxonomy): domain Bacteria; phylum Pseudomonadota; class Alphaproteobacteria; order Sphingomonadales; family Sphingomonadaceae; genus Novosphingobium. The sequence continues at coordinate 8,980 of CANFIV010000024.1, forward strand.
ATAAACGACAGTGTCGCCCGGATCGGGCATGTCTTCCTCACGCGCGGCGAACTGCCACACGTTGGGCCACATTTTCTCGTCCTCCAGCGCCTTGACCGCAGGGCTGGTGTAGCGGGCCGGATCGATCGGCTCGTCGCCCAGATCCTGATTCGATTCCATAACGAGGTAATCGGGCGCGGGCCGCGTATCGACCGCGAGCATGTCTGTATAGGTCACCCCGGGGCAGCGGTCCGGGCGGTCGATCTGGGGGTCAATGTCAGCCATGATGAGTCCTGCGGTTCAGATGGGCATGCCGATGGCATCGGCGATAGAGCGTTGCACTGATTGCACGGCGTTCTCGTTCGAGCCGATCACGACATGGTAATCGTCCGGCGCGGCGACGAGATTCGCATAGCCATGCGAGGCAACGCGGTAGTCCTCGGTCTGCACCACGGTGGCGGTCGCGTCATAGGCCATCACGCACATCGCGGTGTGGGCTTCGGATTCGGCGCCGAACGGCGCGTAGACTGCGAACTGGCAACGCGTCTTGCCGACGCCATCCGGGAATAGGCGGAAGACCTGAGTGAAGAACTGCCCGGGAACGACCGAGCCGAAAAAGATCACGGTGTTGGGGAAGAGGTAATGCACCCCGCCGTAATCCACCGCAGGCCATTCGCTTTCAGGCTGGCCGACAAGCGCACCGATGCTGTTGTCCGGAAAGCCGACGCGGTGGTGAGGACCGAACCGGTCAACCGATCCCACATCGCTGTAGTGTGTCTGCCCTATGGTCGAGGCGTGGAGCGCGGCGAAATGATAGCCTTCGCTGTAGGTGTCGAGCGCGAATTTCCAGTTGGAGTCCGCAGTCATGATCCCCTTCTTCACCGGCTCGGCACGGTGCAGTTCGAGCGCCGCGA
>CANFIV010000025.1 GCA_947446935.1 Sphingomonadaceae bacterium
ACCGGCGTGGTTGCGGCGTCGCTCGAGAAGGCCGTAACTTTGCCGCTGGGCACTTTCCCCGCGCTCACCGGCACCAGCGAGGAGGCGCGCTTTGCCGTGGCCGGACACAAGCACAGCGCCTTGATCGAAAACTTCCACCGCGCCGATCTCGAACGCGCGCTGGCGGCGCGCCAGACCGATGTGCTTCACCTCGCCACCCACGCCAGCTTCAATGGTCGCTCGGACCGCTCGTATATCGTGGCGGACGGCGAGCAGATTCCGATTGCCGATCTGCGCGCCCTGATTGCCCGAAACCAGACGCGCGGCGAGCAGCTCGATCTGCTGGTGTTGAGCGCCTGCGAAACCGCAGTGGGCGATGATCAGGCGAGCCTGGGCCTGGCGGGCGCGGCGGTGCAATCGGGCGCGCGCAGCGTGCTGGCCTCGCTCTGGCAAGTGAGCGATCAGGGCACCGCCGAGCTGATGAAGGGCTTCTATATCCACCGCGCGCAAGGCCAGACCAAGGCCGCTGCCTTGCGCGAGGCACAACTCGCGCTGATCCGCCAAGGTGGCGAACTGGCCGATCCGGGCGTGTGGGCCGCCTTCCTGTTGCTTGGAAGCTGGCGATGAGCGCGCGGACCGCAACCCTTGCACTTGCGCTTGCCGCATCAACCGCTGCCCGCGCGCAAGCTCCCGCCCCGGCCGGCGCACCCGGCGGGCGCGCGGGGCACGACGCGCGGGCGCTGGCGCAGCCTGCGTTTCCGGCTAAGCCCCCCACCCCGCTGGTCGCCGATAGTGCCCCGCCGGTCGCCGGGCCGGCGGGGAGCATGGTCCTGCAGGATATCGCCATCAGCGCGGACCCCACTGCGGGAGATGCGCTGGCAATGCGCGGCTGGATCCCCCCAACCGACAGCCCCAGCGCGCTGGTGCTGGTACATGCCGTCGGCGCGCCGCTGGATGCCGCGTGGATCAAGGCGCAGTTTGCAGCCAATGGCCTTCTTGGCGCAGTCGCAGACTTCGACCGGATCACCGCGCTGGTCCAGCTGATCAACCTCGCCTTCATCGCCAATGGCTATCCCAACAGCGGTGTGCTGATCGAGGGGCAGGGTGAGCAGGGGGTCTTGCGGCTACGTCTGGTCATGGGCCGTCTGGTTCCCGCAGTCGGCGCGCGGGATGCGATCACGGTCACGTTTCGCGGTAGCCACGCCAAAGGGCTGGACGCCGAATATATCCGCCATCGCATGCCTTCGGCCCGCATGAAACCGCTCAACGTCCGCGCTATCGAGCATGATTTTCGCCTGCTGTCCGACGATCCGGCGATCCGCACGATAAATGCCAGTCTGCTGCCCGGTGCGCGCCCGGGGGAGGCTGCTCTTGCGCTCGATGTCGATCCGCAGCCACGCCTCGACGTGTTCACGACCTATGCCAACAACCGTGCGCCTAGCGTCGGCGGGCAGCGCATCGGGGTCGGAGGCACGATCCGCTCGTGGCATCAGGCGGGGGACTTGCTGAGCCTGCAATACGGCACGACTCGGGGGCTGACCGACTTCAGCGGCAGCTATGTGGCGCCGTGGTTCGGACCACGCTGGACGGTTTCGCTGCGCGGCGGGCTGAACAATGCCTCGGTGGTCGATTTGCCGCTGGTGCCGCTTGATATCCGGTCCAAGGAATACTTCCTCGAAGGCGGCCTCAACCGCACGGTGATCGCGCGCGCCCTGATGCCGGGGAAGACGCCTGGCGAATGGCAGCCGGCGGTCAACGCGGCGCTTGGTGCATTGCTGGTCCACCGCCAGGTCAAGAGTTCGTTGCTTGGCCTGCCCTTTTCTTTCAGCCCCGGCTCGTGCGATGGGCGCACCGAATATGACGCCGTGAGGCTGACCTTCGATTTGACTCGCCGCTCGCTGAACACGGTGTTCGCAGCCTCGCTCACCTTTTCGCATGGCCTTGGCGGCACCCGGTCGGTACCCCCCGGGGCGGTGACGCCGAGCCCTTTCTTCAATGCCGCGCAGCTCCAGATGAACTATGCCCGACGGATCAGCCCCAAGCTGCTAGAGCTCAGGCTGCGCTTTGCCGGACAGTGGGCGGGCGGGCTGCTTTATGCGCCAGAGCGGTTCTCGATCGGCGGGAACGATACGGTGCGCGCCTACCGTGAAAGCCTGCTGCTGGCTGACGAGGCGGCGGTCGGCGCGATCGAGCTGGCGCAGCCTATCGATCTGGCAGGGCGGCGCGGCAATGGTAGTGGAAGTGGCAGCGGCAGTGGCAACGGCTTTCGCTGGGGCTCGTTTACGCTTTCGGTCTTTGCCGACGGGGCACTGGCGCGCAACCGCGTGGCACCCCAGCCGCTGCCCAAAGCTATAGCGAGCATGGGCGGCAAGCTGGTCTGGACCCCAGCCGAATGGCTGAGCGGCAGCGCGACCTTCGGCCAGCCGCTCAAGCACGTCGAGACGACCGGGAGCCGGGACTTGCAGGATCGCGGCGTTTCGTTCCAGATCACACTCCACCCGCTGGGCCTGGCTCAGGCCGTCGGCAGGAGGCTTTAGGGCATGACACAGTTGTCTTTCAGGCTGGTCTTGCTGGTCAGCGCGGCCATGATCTCCGCACCGGCCTTTCCGCAGACGGTCATTGTCCCTGACGCCGCCGGCAACACGCTGGCCACCGGAACCACGATCAGGGCGGCAGGCCGCGTTACCGTGATCGACGGCGGAACGCTTGCTGGAACAAACCTGTTCCACAGTTTCGCCACGTTCGATCTGGCCGCTGGAGACACCGCCCGCTGGACCAGCACGCTCACCGATCCGGCGCGGGTGACCAATGTGATCAACCGGGTAACCGGCGGAACCGCCTCCTCAATCGATGGAAGGATAGACAGCACCGCCCTGCCCCAAGCCGCGTTCTTCTTCATCAACCCGGCCGGGATCGTGCTGGGTCAAGGCGCACGGGTAGATGTGCCCGGGGCCGCACATTTCTCGACCGCCGAGGCGCTGCGTTTTGCCGATGGCGGGACCTTTTCGGTCCGCACGCCCGGCGGGTCGGTGCTCAGCATGGCCGCACCGGCCCGGTTCGGCTTTCTGGGCGCGCAAGGGGCGATCACGCTGAAAACCCGGTCGAGCACGCTCGGAACGGGCGGGCTCGATCTTGCAGCCAGCGATGTGACGGTGAATGGTGCGCGGTTTGCCGCACCCTGGCTGCGCGTCACGGCTGTCGGCACCGGCACGCACGAGGCCTCGCTCGCCGGTGCGCCGATCGACAACCCCGAGGGGAAGGTTGTCGTCAAGAACAGCGGGATTTCGGTCGGGCCCAGCGGCCTGCAATTGGTTGGCGGCGCGGTGCGCATTGCCGGCAGCACGCTCACCATGAAGACCGTGGATGAAGCACCACTGGGCGATCTGGCACTGCTCGGCGACCGGGTCACCCTGACCGGAAGTTCCTTGAGTGCGGTGACCGGGGGCAGCGCCGCATCGGGCGCAATCCGCATCGATGCGCTGGGGCTCAGCGTGGACGACACGGTCCTCGAAACGCGGTCGGCGCGCGGCGCGACGGGCGATGTCGGCAGCATTCTGGCCACCGCGACGAGCATTCGGATTGTCGACAATGCGTTCGTATCGGCCTCGACCACCGGCGCGGGCAAGGCGGGGGATATCACGCTCGATGCGCAGCGCATCCTGATCGATGCCGCCACCGTACGCGCCTCTTCCGATTGCATCGGCAACCAATGCACCCACCTTGGCCGGGGCGGCACGATCTCGCTCCATGCCCCAAGCTTGGTGATCGACGACAGCTCGTTCGTATCGGCCAGCGCATTCGGCGACGCGGATGCAGGTGCAATCGACCTTTCCGGGCGGAATGTGATCATCGGCAATGGCAGTGTGGTCCGTTCAAACACGGCGCGCAGTGGCAATGCCGGGCAAATCGCGATCGATGCCGCCGCGCTCAGGCTAGAGGGCGCGACCATCGTTTCCGAAACGGGCGGCACGGGCCATGCCGGACCAATTTCGGTATCGGTTTCGGGCCACGTGGATGTGCGCAATTCGGTGATCTCATCGACCGCGCTGGCCCATTCGCGCGGCAATGCGGGATCGGTTGTCTTCAATACCGGCACAATGGAGGTCTATGCCAGCATGATCAGCTCCGACGTGCTTGAAGGCACGTGGGGCCATGCCGCGCCGGTGGTGGTCAATGCCGCCGCACTCAGGCTTGATGGCGGGGCGCTGATCGGCTCGACGACGCTCGGCCGGGGTGCGGGCGGACAACTGGCAGTGAACGTGACCGGCGGGCTCGAGCTCTATACCGAATCCGCCATTTCCGCCGACACGCGAGCCGGCGGCATCGGCGGCGACGTGCAGATCGGCGCAAACCGGATCGTGGTTAACAATGCGCTGATCTCGGCCGACAGCTATGCGAAAGGCCGGGCCGGTGCGGTGGCGGTCACCGCGTCCGAGCTGGTGATCAGCAACGCCGGCGATGTCAGTTCGGATGCGCGCGGCGCAGGGGCGGGCGGCACGGTCGATGTCACGGCGGGGCATATGGTGGTGGATGAGGCCTTCGTCTCGGCCGACAGCTATGGCACCGGCGGCGGGGGTGTGATTACCGTAAACGCCCAGCACCTCAACCTCATCAACGAAGCCAAGATCCGCTCGGCCTCCTATGGGACCGGGTCGGCCGGCGCGGTCATTGTGGGCTCCAGACAGCTCGTACTGGACGGGAATTCGGCGATCAATTCCGACTCGCTCGATCAGGGGGCATCGGGCTTCGTGCGGGTCGATGCCCAGAACCTGAAGATCGCGAACAACAGCTACGTAACCTCAGACGGCGTGAGCGAGGGCGGCGGCGGCGCGGTCACGGTCACGGCGGGACGGCTCGAGTTGATCGGCGGCGGGTTCATCGCGGCCGAGACCTATCAGGACGGAATCAGCGGTGAAGTGGATATCGACGCCGGGTCCCTGCTGCTCGACAACGGCCACATCGCGACACAGGCACGCCCGGGCTCCTCGGGCAATGCCGGCACGATCCGCCTCAAGGCCGACACGATCGCCGCGCGTAACGGGAGCTTCATCGCTTCGGGCACATTCGGCCCGGGCACGGCAGGGGATCTCGTTATCGGTGCCAAGCGGATCGCAATCACGGACACGAGCTTCTTCGGGACCGATTCCAACGGCGCGGGCAAAGCGGGGACCGTCAACGTGACGGCAGGGCGCATCGCACTGACCGGGGGAGGGGCAATCACCTCCAACGCATTTGCCGATGGGTCGGGGGGCGATATCAAGGTTGTGGCGGGAGACCTGGTCCTGACCCAGGGGGCTATCGCCACCAGCGCCGACACCACCGCAGCGGGCAGCGCAGGCGACATTTCGATCACTGCCGAGCGACTGGCCCTGACGCGTGGGGCCATCTCGTCCGACAGCCTCGGCACGGGTTCAGCCGGACGGATTGCGGTGGTCGCGGGATCACTGGGCATCAACGGCGGCGCGATCTCCGGTTTTGCCGCAGCCAAGGCACAGGATGCCGGGGCGATCGGGCTGCGGATTGCGGGCACGCTCTCGCTGGTGAATGGCGCCGCGATCACCGCCTCTTCGGCCAACGCACGGACCAGCGGCACGATCGCAATTGCGGCGGGCAGCCTGCGGGCGCTGGGCGGTGAAACCGCGATCACCACGTCCAACACATACGCCGGCTCGGCCTTGGGCGGCGCGGCGGGCATGATCACAATCAATGCGGCCCGCGTGACGATTGCCGATGGGGCTGCGCTGGCGAGCAATTCACTGGCCGGACCGGCGGGCGACATCACTGTCACAATGCCGCGCACCGGGATTTTCAACCTTGTCGGCGAAAGCGCGCCCGGCGTTGTGACGACCTCTTCAGGGCCCGGCACCGGCGGGCACATCACGATTGCCAGCCCGCTCGCGCTCATCTCCAACGGCGGCAGCATTCTCGCGCAGGGCCAGCTGGGCGGGGCCCTACTGGAACTGGGTTCGCGCTACTTCATCCAGTCCGCCGACCGCGCCAATCGCATCGCCGTGGACGGCGCGATCCGGATCGACAGCAACATCTATGATGTGAGCGCGGGCACCTCTCTGCCAATGGTGGACTTCCTCGACGCCTCGAAAGTCCTGCTGGGCCAATGTGCGTCAGCCCGCGCGACCGGGGAAACGAGCCAGATCGGCTGGCGCAACACCGGACCTTATGCCGCCGCCCCGCGCACCGGCGGTTCGGCGCCTTGCCGGGAGTGATCGAGGCGCGCTGCGGCGGGAACGACTGGCTTCAGTCCGCCCGCTCCAGCGCCCCGCGCAACGTCTCGGCAATGCGGCCGATGTGATCCGGTTCGATAATCAACGGCGGAGACAGCGCGATGATGTCGCCGGTCACGCGGATCAGCAGCCCGGCGCGGAAGCAATCGGTAAACACGTCGTAAGCCCGCGCACCCGGGGCACCCTCGCGCGAGGCGAGTTCGATCCCGCCGACGAGACCGATCGTGCGCACATCGATCACATGCGGCGCATCGCGAAAGGCGTGGAGCGTATCAGCCCAGAGCGTTGCGAGCTCTGCCCCACGCGTCAGCAGCCCTTCACGCGCATAGATATCGAGAGTGGCAAGGCCGGCGGCGCAGGCCACCGGGTGGCCGGAATAAGTATAGCCATGGAACAGCTCGATCAGGTTCTCCGGCCCCTGCATCACCCCGTCATGCACTGCGCGGCTGCACAGCACCGCGCCCATCGGCAGCGTGCCATTGGTGATGCCCTTGGCGGTGGTGATGATATCCGCCTTCACCCCGAAGTAATCGACCGCAAACGGCGTGCCGAGCCGACCGAAACCGGTAATCACTTCGTCGAAGATGAGCAGGATGCCATGCCGTGTCGCGATTTCGCGCAGGCGTTCGAGGTATCCTTTGGGAGGCAGCAGCACGCCGGTCGAGCCTGCGACCGGCTCGACGATCACAGCCGCGATCGTTTCGGCCCCGTGGAGCTGGACCAGTCGCTCGAGGTCATCCGCCAGTTCCGCGCCATGGTCTGGCAAATCGCGGCTGAAAGCATTGCGCGCCAGATCGTGGGTGTGGCGCAAGTGGTCCACCCCCGGCAGGCTGGTGAACACCCGGCGGTTGTTCAGAATGCCGCCGACCGAGACCCCGCCGAAGCCAACCCCGTGATAACCTCGCTCGCGCCCGATGAATCGCGTGCGCGTGCCCTGGCCGATGGCGCGCTGGTAGGCGAGCGCGATCTTCAGCGCGGTATCGACCGATTCCGAACCCGATCCCGTGAAGAAGATGCGGTCCATCCCCTCCGGCGCGATTTCGGCAAGGCGGATCGCGAAATCGAACCCGATGGGATGGCCCATCTGGAAAGCGGGGGCGAAATCCATCGTGCGGACTTGGTGCGCGACGGCATCGGCGATTTCGGTCCGGCCATGCCCGGCGTTGACGCACCACAGCCCCGCCGTGCCATCGAGAATCTCACGGTCATCGACCGACCGGTAGAACATGCCCTGCGCCTCTGCCAGCAGGCGCGGCTGCGTCTTGAACTGGCGGTTTGCGGTAAACGGCATCCACCAGGATGCGAGATCGGGCGTGTTCATCGAGGTTCCCCTTTGGACTTGCAGTCAGGCTATGCCGGTTTCAGCCCAGCCGCGCATCATATTCAAGAATGGCATTGAGCAGGACTTGCGTGCCCGCGCCGCAATCTTCCAGCGTCGCGGCCTCGATCTCGTTGTGCGAGATGCCGCCCTCGCACGGCACGAAGATCATGGCGGTGGGCACGAGCGGCGCAAGATAGGCAGCATCGTGCCCCGCGCCGGAAAGCATGTCGCGCGTGGCGAGCCCGGCCTTTTCCGCCCCCAACTTCACACACTCGATCATGCCGGCATCGAACGCGATGGCCGGCGAATGCCAGTTCCGCCGCTGCTCGACATCCAGCCCGTTCGCTGCAGCCGCCTCGGCCAGCGCGGCCAGAAAGGCAGCTTCCATTTCATCGAGTACCGCCTCGTCCGGGTGCCGAATATCGGCGGTGAAGAACACTTCGCCCGGCACGACATTGCGGCTGTTGGGCCGGCATTCGGCCATCCCGACGCTGGCGACACCGGGCGCATGGCGCCGGCCGATTTCCTGCAGTGCACAGACCACCGCCGCCATACCGCACAGCGCATCGCGGCGCATACCCATCGGCGTCGCGCCGGTATGCGCGTCCTGTCCGCGCAAGGTAACCTCGTGCCAGCGGATGCCCTGCACGCCCTGCACCGCGCCGATCGTGATCCCTTCGGCCTCGAGGATCGGGCCTTGCTCGATGTGCAGTTCGAACAGCGCCTGAAACCGGTCTGACCGGACAGACTCGCCGCCCGCGTAGCCGATGGCCTCAAGCGCCTCGCCCAGCGTCACCCCCTCGCGGTCAGGCGTCGCCAGCGCATCCTCAAGTCCAAGCGCCCCGGCGTACACACCCGAGCACTGCATGGCAGGCGCAAAGCGCGAGCCTTCCTCGTTGGTCCAGTTGACCACCATGATCGGCGCGTTGGTCTGGTATCCCATCTCCGCAAAAGTGCGGATCACTTCGAGCCCGGCGAGGACGCCAAGGATCCCGTCGAACTTGCCGCCAGTCGGCTGGGTATCAAGGTGCGAGCCCGTAGCGATGGGCTTCAGATCGGGGCGGCGTCCGGGATACGTCGCGAACATGTTGCCGCAGTGATCGATAGCAACAGTGCAGCCCGCCGCTTCACACGCCGCAGCGAGCCAGTCGCGCACCTGCTTGTCCTCCGCAGAGGCGGCGAGGCGGCGCAGCCCGCCCTTGGGCGTGGCGCCAAACCGCGCGGTGTCGTGGATACTATCCCACAACCGGCGCGGATTGATCGAAAGATTGGTCTGCGTCGCCATGGCTGTGCCCCCACGGATCGCAGCGTAACCAATGCAATCCGGGTCGGCAACCGCCCCCGCGCCAATGCCTAGACCAGCTTGAAGATCGATAGCCCGACCGAAGGTTTCGGCCCTGTGCCCGGCGCGACGGTGCCGGCGAAGATGAATTGGTTGAGCCAGCCGTACTTGCCCATCGGGGCCTCGAACTTCGGCGTGGTCATTACATAGCTCGCGGGCCCACCGCCGCCGGGCGCATGGACCAGGCCGCGGTTGGTGACCTGGATCAGCACCTTGTCGTCGGTCTCCATGAAATAGTCGGCCACCAGTTCCAGATAGCCATCGGGGCGGAGCAACTGCCAATCGAACCCGCCCGGCAGGATGCGACCGCGCAAGTCCGGCCCCTCGAACGTGCCGCCGATGATCGGCACGCGGAAGCGCTGGCCATAAGGCGTGGTGCCATGGGGTATGGTCTCCTCCAGCAAGGCGACCGCGTTGTAGACGTGAACAGCAGTTGGGACCGCCTTGGGCACCGGCGCCTCAGCGGACTGTGCCGCAGCCGGACCGCCCGCTGACAACGCAGCCCCGCCCGCTGCGAGCGCGCCAAGCAGGCCGCGCCGATCCATGTTCTGAATGCCTTGAACCATGGTGAACCCTCCTATCGTCAGCCAGCATAGAGCCGCTGCAGCGGGAGGCCAATCGCTTCAGGCGACTTCGCGCAGCGCCGGGATCGCGCAGACCGCATCGAGGCCCATGACATGCGCGGCGCGGCCGAGACCGATCCACACCGCGACGCAGAAGCTGAGATCAACGATCTCGGCATCTGAAAAATGCGCCTTGAACCGCGCCCAGAACTCCTCGTTCACGGCAAGAGCCTGCGGATCGAGCCCGATCCCCTCGGCATATTCGATCGCGAGCTTTTCGCGCGGGCTCAGCACCGGCGAGGTGCGCCAATCGTGGACTGCGGCGTAGAACGCTTCGTCCGGCGCGGGGCCGTTGTTGGTGACGGAGGGGCCCTCGGTCCCGGCCCGGTCGCGCTCCACACGGAAACTCTGGCAGAGCTGGC
>CANFIV010000026.1 GCA_947446935.1 Sphingomonadaceae bacterium
CTCCTCTATCTCTCGATGCATGATCAATGTCTCATCAGGGCGGCGGCGAACACGCCCCAAGCGGTTATCATGTCGATGCACACTAGGAATGTTTTGCGATTTATGGCTATATTTCAGATGCTAACATCTAGACATTGCGGGCCTTTCGCCCCAATGCTGGGGCCAATTCGAACGTTGCGGGCAGGTCCGGGGCAACGTCGCCGGTAATCAGACGCGCCCCGCGCTGATAGGTGAGGTAGCTCCAAAGCCAGGTCAGGCCGACCGAAACGCGGTTGCGGTGTCCGGTAAGAAACCAGATATGCGCGACGCACCACAGCACCCAGGCGGCCAGGCCCGAGACGCGCACCCGTCCGAAATCGCCCACCGCACGGCTGCGGCCGATAGTCGCCATATTGCCCCAATCGCGGTAGCGGAACGGCGGCGCTTCGCGGCCCGCGAGCGTGGCGCAGATGACCCGGGCAACATGCTGGCCCTGCTGCTTGGCTACAGGTGCAACGCCCGGCAGAGCGCGCCCGGTGGCATCCGTGCAGGCCGCAGTATCGCCGATCACAAAGATGCGGCCGCCATCGTCCGGGTGGAGGTCGGCCCCGACCTTGACCCGCCCGGCGCGGTCGGCCTTGCAGCCCAACCATTCCGCCGCGCGCGAAGCCATGACGCCCGCCGCCCAGATGGTGGTCGCGGCCGGGATAAACTCACCATCCACTGTCACGCCGCTCGCCGATATGTCTTGGACATCGGCACCCAGCCGCACGTCGACGCCTAGCTCCTCGACCCCGATATGCGCCTTGGCCGACAGCAGGGTGGGGAACGATGGCAGGAGCCGGTCGCCGCGCTGAAGCAGGATGATACGCGAGCAATGCGGGGTGATGTGGCGGAAATCGCGGCTGACCGACTGGCGCGCGAGTTCTGCGATGGCACCCGCCATTTCGACACCCGTCGGCCCGCCGCCGATCACCACGAAGGTCAGCAGCGCCTTGCGCCGATCGGGGTCAGCTTCGGTCTCGGCCCGTTCGAGCGCGAGAAGAACACGGCGGCGGATCGCGGTGGCATCGTCGATGGTCTTGATGCCGGGCGCGAAGGGTGCCCATTCCTCGCGGCCGAAATAGCTGTGCGTGGCACCGGTGGCGATGATCAGCCAATCGTAGGCGATGGGCTCGCCCTCGCCGAGAATGACCCGCTGGCGAATCCGGTCTATGCCGTAGACCCGGTCAAGCAGCACCCGCACGTTGGGCTGGCGCGCCAGGATCGCGCGGATCGAACCGGCGATGTCGGCCGGCGAAAGACCGGCGGTGGCGACCTGATAGAGTAGCGGCTGGAACAAGTGGTGGTTGCGCTTGTCGATCAGCGTGATGTCGACCGCAGCACCGGCCAGCGCTTTGGCCGCCGCGAGTCCGCCAAAGCCGCCACCCACGATGACCACATGGGGCCGTTGGCCTTGGGCCGGAGCTTTCCCCTGCCTCGCCTTGTCCGCCATTGCCTTGCTCCTGTGAACAGAGCCCGCGCGCCCTGCAATGCAGGTTCGCCGTGGCGGCACGAAACGTTACACGGCCCGCAGCAAGGTATCGGCAGCAAAGGCCGCGATCAGATGATCGGCGAGCACGCGGACGCGCGCTGCGACATATCGGCCCGCAGGCATGACCAGATGGATCGGCATATCCTGCGGCGGATGCCCGGGGAGGAGCTCGACGAGGTTTCCGTGCGCCAGATCTTCCTCGAACAGCCAGCGAGCGTTGACCGCGATGCCGATCCCGGCAAGCGCCGCCGCGCGCAGCGCATCGGGGCTGTCCGCTCTGAAGTTGCTGCTGATATCGATCGGAGGGTGCGCACCCAGCGTCCATTTGCTGCCGCTAGCAAGCAGCGAATAGGAGATGCAATTGTGCGCCGCGAGGTCATCCGGCACGTGCGGCACGCCGCGCCTGGCGAGGTAGGCGGGCGCTGCGACCATGACCCGACGCGCGGTGCCGATGCGGCGCGCAATCACGCGGCTGTCGCCAATCGCCCCCACGCGGATCGCGAAATCGAGATTGTCCGAGACGAGATTGAGCGCGTGATCGGACAGGCGCAAATCGATCTCGATTCGGGGCTGTGCCTCCTGGAACCGGGCAAGCATGGCGATCAGCCGCGCCCCTGCGAGCGTCAGCGGCGCGGTCAGCCGCACCTGCCCGCTGAGCGCGCCGTGCAGGCCCACCGAGGCTTCCGCCTCGTCGATCGCCGCAAGCGCGCGGAGCGCGGCCTCATAGAAGGCGAGCCCCTCACTGGTCAGCGCGATCGACCGGGTGGTGCGCTTGAGCAGCGCGGCGCCGAGATAGCGTTCGAGCGCGCCGACCTGGCGGGAAACGGTGGATTGGGGCATGTCCAGCCGGGCCGCCGCACGCGAGAAGCTCAGGGCATCGGCAACGTTTACGAATGTACGCATCCAGCCAGTAATATCCGTCACGGCTGTCTCCGCGCGGCACCGGGCAGCGGGATTGTTGCCCGCAGCGCATAAATCATATGTGGCAAAGCGCGCTTGCGGCAGGCGCGGCTGACGCCCATGGTTGTCAAGGTCACTCGCTTCTCCGTAAAGCCGGTAATCCGCATGGGCGGCTGGTTTCCGGGGGCGCCCCGGGCGGGCAAAAGCACAGGACGCGCGCTGCAATGGAAATGCATCAGGTCCGCTACTTTCTGGCCGCCGCCCGATTGCTGAATTTCACGCGCGCCGCGATCGAATGTCATGTTTCGCAGCCTTCGTTGACCAAGGCGATCCAGAAGCTGGAGGATGAATTCGGCGCACCGCTGTTTCGCCGCGAGCGAGCGCGCACCCACCTCACCGAGCTGGGCAAGGCGATGCTCCCGCATCTCGAGCGAAGCTTTGAGGCTGCGCAAACCGCCAAGCAGATGGCGCGCGGCATGGGCCGGGCCGAGATCGCACCGCTGGCTCTGGGCATAGCACGGACGGTAGAGCACGCCGCGCTGGAGCGCGTGCTGTCCGAACTGGGCAGCAGCCTCGGCGGTCTGGAACTCGCGCTCTCCAGTGGTTCCTCTGTCGAATTGATCGAGCTGGCAATGGCAGGCTCGCTGGATCTGATCATTGTCGAATTACCTGAAGACGCACCGGAACGGCTCGATTGCTGGCCCTTGTTCGTGGAAACGTGGTGCGTGGTTACACGCGATGATCACCGCTTCGCCGCCTCGCCCCCCGCAGCGCCGGCCGCGCTGGAGGATGAGACCTGGATCGATCTGGCAGGCGATGGCTGCGCGAAGCTGGCGCGGATTGCCGGGCAGGCAGGGGCCGCTATCGATGTGCGACATCAGGCGCAGAGCGCGGCGCAGCTTCGTCAGATGGTGCTCGCCGGGCTCGGCCGCGGGTGGACACCAGGCAGTCTGGCGCACGCACCGCTGCGCCCGGTTCTGCTGGGATTTGGTGACAATGACAGCGCGGTGGTACTGGCCTCGGTCGCGGGACGCCGCCGCTCGGTGGCCGTCGAGGCGTTCCTGAGGGCGGCGCGCACCCAGGACTGGGCGCTAACAGCACAGACCTGACCAGCAACACCTCATAGCGCCGGCGCATGGACTCAATGCATCCCACACCATTTCCAAGGCGCGCCAAATCCCCCTATGAGATGCTGATGGCCCCTCCAGCGACACCTCCAAGACCGATAGGCCCCGAGCTGGCTGCGATCCGCCGTCGCAACCCAGATCTGGGGCCGTTCTTTGATGAGATCGTGATCGGCCTGCGCGAGGCGGGTGTCGGCGCGGCCGCGCCGGTGGTCGGCGATGTGTTTCCCGATTTCTCGCTTCCGACCGTGGACGGCGGCTATCGCCGGTTGGGTGACTTGCTGGAGACCGGACCGGTGGTGATCAACTTCAGCCGGGGACGCTGGTGCCCTTATTGCGCGCACGAGGTGGCCGCCTGGGCAGAGACCTTGCCAGCGCTGGCCGAAGTGGGCGCGCGATTTATCGAGATCACCGGTGAAATCGGCGGCGGCGCGCGAGCATTGGGCTCAGTCCTGGCCGCAGCCGACCACGCCGAATGGGCCGAAGTGCTCTGCGATGTCGATCACGGGGTCGCGCTCTCGCTGGGTCTGGCATTCTTTGCCGGCGAGCCCTTGCTCGATTTCTATCGTGAGCGCGGCTTTGATTTCAACGCACTCTATGGCTCCCAAGCGGGATTCCTGCCGGTGCCCGGCACGTTCGGGCTGGACCGAAACGGCGTGGTGCGCTTCGCGTTCGTCGATGTCGATTTCCGCAACCGCGCGGAGCCGGCAGACGTTATCGCGTCGCTGGCCGCCGCCTGACTCCCGAGTGCCTGAGTCCTTACCAGCGCACCAGTTGCGGAACGGCGAGGCGAAAAAGCGCAGCCACGATCAGCACCGCTGCGGGATAGACCGTGGTGACGAAGCCAAGCGTACTCGCCGGGCAGAACAGGCTGTAGGCAAAAGTGCCGAGCGCGCCTGCGGACCAACCGGTGAGCCAGCCCGCGCGAGGCAGATCGGTTGGCGCGGCGCGGCGCATCCACACAATCAGCGCAGATCCCACCAGCAGCCCTGATGCAGCCGCGATGGCGAAGCAGCGCACGGCGCCAAAGCCATCGACTTCCGCAAACGAAGGGGTATGGCCCGCCATGATGCCCTGAAGCAGCAAGCCCATTAGGCCGAGCGGAAACAGCCCGAGCAGGAGCGTGCCCCCAAGGCTCGCGCCCAGATCGGCGCGACCGGGCACGGCCGCTCGCACAGCCGCAAGCAGCATCAGCGTCCCGGCCGCAAGCAGCACCGACGCACGCGCGATGACGATTGGGGCGGGATGGCCGGCGAGAATATCCGCGCGAAAACCCATAACAAGCCAGACGACGAGCACCGCTAGCGCGGTCGCGGCAAACCCGGCGGCCATGCCCAGCCCCGGACGCAGCGATGCCACCGGCGCAAGGTCACCGACCAGGGCTGCGATCGTTTCGTCAATGGACCGCTCGGCAGGATCGCGGGGCATGAAAACTCCTCCGGTTCGCAGCTGCGCCGCCCTTGCGGCCCGCCCTGATCCGACATGCTCGATGTGGTTGCCGTCCGATTCCAAAGCAAGCTGTCTTTCAGGCGCACCCCAACAAAAAACCGGCCCGCATTCGCGGTGAATGCGGGCCGGTTGCTGCGCGGGCCGGACCCTCAGCGGAATCGGCGGCGTGCGTGTCAGCCCCGCTGCAGCAGACGGTCGAGCGAGAATGCTCCCCCGCCTTTGGCGATGAGCGGAAGCAGGATCGCTGCCCAGCTCAAATGGGTCGGCCAGGCATCGGGGTAGACGAAGACCTCGATCACCGTGGTCATGCCGAGCAACGCCAGCGCGGCAAAACGGGTGCCCAGCCCCAGAACGAGCAGGATCGGGAAGAGGTGTTCCGAATAGGTCGCCATGTGTGCGGCGATATGCGGCGGCACGAACGGCAGTTTGTAATCGGTTTCGAACAGGTAATAGGTGCTGTCTGTGATCGTCAGCAGACCTTCGACTTTGGTGCGGCCTGACTGGAAGAACACCGCCGCAATACCGAGCCGCGCCACCAGAAGCAGCAGGGTTTCGGGCAGGAGACGAGCGGCCAGATCACCCAGCCTCTGATAGATGGACGCGAATGCGGTCATGCGGGGTACCTTCCCTCGACATTTGTATCTGATCCGAAGCTTCGGTTCGGATAACCCCGCGATCAGTGGGCCTTGGCGGTCAGCGAGCCATTGCCCTTGGGCGTGTGGATCGAGGTGCAGGTGCCGGCCTTGACCAGCGTCCACGAGTTGCCCTGATAATCGACCTTCGAGGTGCCGGCGCAACTGGTGCCAGGGCCTGCGGCGCATTCGTTCTTGCCGGCCTTGGCAACGCCGTAGCACTTTTCCATGGCAGGCTTGGCATCGGCAGCATGGGCAGCACCGGCAACAAGACCGAGGGCGATCGAAGCAGCGAAAGCAGTTGCAGCAATCTTCATGGGATGTTCCTTTGGATCAGATGAAAACAAGATGTTCGATTCAAAAATAGATGGTGCACATGGTGCGTTTTGCTCCGCTGCGTCCCTGTGTCCGGAAATGTTCGCGCCGGCCACGTAGACCAGTTCGCGGCACCTTGGCCGGCGGTTACAGCGCTGCAGCATTTTCTGAATCAGCCGCGTGATTTGTGCAGCATGGCGCATGCAGATGCCGACTCGCAGCAGAAGGAATTGCGCACGCGCAGGACACGCATCATGAGCGCTTTGATTTTGAGCGTGCGCCGTTGCCGCAAGAAATTGGATTAAACTTATTGCGGTCTGTAACCCTGCCGCGAAGCATGGCGAATACGCTCCTGCCATCACGGCGCACCCAATTCGGAGACGATCCATGACCACTCTCAAGACCGGCTTTGCCCTTGCCGCCAACGCTGCCCTTCTCGCCGCCGCCATCGCGGTTGCCCCGACCCCGGCGCTCGCAAAGCATGCCACGGCTGCTGAAGTGGTGCACTGCTACGGTGTGAACACCTGCAAGGGCACCTCGGACTGCGCCGCCGGCACGCACAGCTGCAAGGGCCAGAACGAATGCAAGGGCCAGGGCTTCAAGGCGCTGACCAAGGACGCCTGCGCCGCGCAAGGCGGCAGCCTGACCGAACCCAAGTAAGGGCTCCGGTCTAACCTGACCGGGGCTCCTGCCCACTCTACCGGCGCCGGATACTCTCCCAAGCGCACGCGGAGCCCCGGCCCCTTTCGGGAAGCCTTCCCCTTCAGGAACGATACAATGGCCCAGCACCTCTCCGGATTTGGCCTCGGCATGCGCCGGCCGCATTACCGGTCCTATATCGACGGCACCGCGCCGGTAGATTTCATTGAGGTGATCTCGGAGAATTTCATGATCCCGGGCGGAAAGCCGCTCGATACGCTGCTGAAAGCGCGCGAAAACTATCCCCTGGCGCTGCACGGGGTTTCCCTATCGATCGGCTCGGCAGACGGCCTGCGCGAAGACTATCTCAAAGAGCTGAGGCACTTGGTCGATATCATGGAGCCCGCGGTGGTTTCAGACCACTTGTGCTGGACCCGGATCGATGGATTCAATTCACACGATCTGCTGCCGCTGCCCTATACCGAGGAAGCGCTGGGTGTGGTCTGCGACAATATCGGCCGCGCACAGGCCGCGCTGGGGCAGCGCATGCTGTTCGAAAACCCCTCCAGCTATATCCTGTTCCCCGGCGCGATGACCGAGTGGGAGTTCCTTGGCGAAATGACCCGGCGGACAGGCTGCGGACTGCTGCTCGATGTCAACAACATCCATGTCAGCGCGGTCAACCACGGCTTTGCCGCGGCGGACTATCTCGCGGGAATCCCGATGGACGCGGTCGGCCAGATCCACCTCGCCGGCCATGTGCAGGGCGAACATCTGCTGATCGACACGCATGACCAGCCGGTGCCGCCAGAAGTCTGGGCGCTATACCGCGCAGCGATGGCGCTTGCCGGTCCCGTGCCAACGATGATCGAGCGCGACGACAATATTCCCGAGCTTGAAGAGCTTTGCGAAGAACTCGACGTGGCGCGCGGCATCAGCGCCGAAGCCGCCGGCGAGAGGATCGCCGCATGACCCTTCTGGCGATGCAACGCAGTTTCCGTGACTGGCTTGTGACTGGCGAGGACGCCGCTGCGGAGGCCCTCGGTGGCAGCCATGGTACTGCTGTCTATCAAAACAACTACCGCACTGCGCTGGTCTCCAGCCTCGCCGAAACCTTCCGGCGCCTTGCCCTTTGGCTGGGCGAGGCGGCGTTCGAGACGGCTGCGGCGCGGTATATCGACGCGCGCCCGCCAAGCAGCTGGACGCTCGATGCCTATGGCGAGCACTTCAGCGCCTTTGTGGATGGGCTCTATGCCGATGATCCAGAAGTGGCCGAACTGGCCTCCATCGACTGGACCATCGGGCAGGTCTTCGTCGGCCCCGATGCCGAAGCGCTGCGGCCCGAGGCACTGGCAGTGGCAGACTGGGAAACCGCGGTGATCCGCGCCGTACCCTCGCTGCTCGTGATGCCGATCGGAACCAATGCCGACGCGATCTGGCGGGCACTGGCAACAGGCGAGACGCCGCCCTTTCCCGAACCTGCGAAGCAAGGCACCGCCTTGCTCATCTGGCGGCAGGGGCTGGAGCCGGTGTTCCGCCGTGCCGAGGCGCACGAGTGCGATGTGCTGAACTGGTCGGCAGCAGGCGAGGGCTTCGCCGCTGTCTGCGAGCGTCTTGCCGCATCGCTCGGCGATGAGGCCGCTGTCACCACGGCGGGCACTTTGCTCGGCCGCTGGCTGAGCGAGGAGATGATCGCGGCGGTCGGTTAGTATTTTTGCTTTCTTGGGTTGGATTACTCCACCATCCCTTCCAACCCCGCCTACCCTGAGCTTGTCGAAGGGCTGCTCTTTCTTTGGGCCTCGCACGTGGCTCCAGAGCGAGAACGGTCCTTCGACAAACTCAGGACAGACGGCTTCAGGAAACCATTCAGTCTTCTCCGAAAAGATAGTGCTCAAGGTTCCGTGCGCAGACGTAGAACTCCGGCGCTGACCGAGCCCGCCGGCGCCCGAGTCAGCCGCGGGCGCAAACCGGTGAGGAACTGCCGTTCGGTGCGATAGTCCGCTGCGAAATCATTCTCGATCGGGTGATCCGAGGCGAGCGCGATGACCATATCATTGCCATATGGGTGACCGACCTGAAAACGCGTTTCCCTGGCGCCCTGCAGCCTGATCGTGACGCTGCGGCGCACCCCGCGCACTGTTGCGGCGGCCCCCGGCCCGCACCGGGCTGCCGGTCGGGCAGATCTATACCGGTGAATGAGAGCGCGCGCTTGCCACGCGGGCGCGCAGGACCGGCAGCACATCCGCCTCGAACCAGGGATTGCGCCGCATCCAGCCGGTGCTGCGCCAGTTGGGATGGGGTAGGGCTATCTGCTCTGCCGGGCCATTCGCAATCGCTCTAACGCGCTCGGTCAGTGTGCCTTTTGCGCCAGCAGCATAGGCCGCTTGCGCATATTGGCCGACCAACAGCGTAAGGCGCACCGCGCTGAGTTGGGCCCGCAGTGCCGCATGCCATAGCGGCGCGCATTCAGTACGCGGCGGGGCATCACCTCCACCGGCAATCTTGCCCGGATAACAGAAGCCCATCGGCATCAGCGCGACCTGTCCCGGATCGTAAAACTCGGCGCGATCAAGCCCGGTCCACTCGCGCAGCCGATCACCGCTGGGATCGTCCAAGGGAATGCCGGAGCCATGGACCGCCGTGCCGGGCGCCTGGCCGATGATAAGGATCGTGGCGCTCGCGGCGGCCTGCACGATGGGCCGAGGCTCCAGCGGCAGTTGCTCGGCGCAGACTGTGCAGGCCCGCACACTCGTAAGCAGCGCGGAGAGCGTCTCGTCGACCATTCAGGCAAACGCACTGGCGAATTCGTCGATCACCAGCTTGAGGCGGGGCGCAACAAAATCGAGGAAAGCGCGCAGCTTGAGCGGCTGGCTGCGCTGGCGGCGGTGGACCATATGGACCGGCAACGGTTCATAACCCTGATCAGCGAGCACCGGCACAAGTCGGCACGCGCCGACGCAACTGGCCGCCTGATACGACATCACCCGCGCAATCCCGAGCCCCGCCGAAGCCGCATCGACCACCGCATCGGCGGTATTGACCGAAAAACGCGGACTGATCGTCACCGAACGGGCGGTGGCACCCGCACCGATGCGCCAGACCCGGCGGGTTTGTAGTCCTTCGAAGGCGATGCAATCGTGGTCAGGCAAGTCCTCGGGCAGCTTGGGTTCGCCCCGCCGCGCGATGTAGTCAGGGCTGGCGCAGAGGACCCAGTGGATA
>CANFIV010000027.1 GCA_947446935.1 Sphingomonadaceae bacterium
CGGAAGTCAAGCTCCGGCATGCCGATCGCCGCTGCGTGCGCCCGGCACCACTCTAGCTGTGGGTCCGAAAGGCTAATTGCGGTAACACTGACCTTATGCCGCTCGGCCATGCGCCGGGCCATATATCCCCAACCACACCCGATCTCGAGCACCTGATTGCCGGGTTGCAGTGCGAGCCGGTCGGCCAGCAGGTCAACCTTGTTGCGCTGCGCGTCCTGCAGTGAGGCATCGGGCGCGAAGCCGTCCCAGCACGCTGCAGAGTAGCTCATCGTCGGGTCGAGCCAAAGTGCGTAGAAATCGTTGCCGAGATCGTAATGCGCGGCGATATTGAGCGCTGCCTGCTTGCGGCTGTTGCGGCGCAGGATGTGGAGCAGACGCGCCGCAAGCCGCCAGGGCCCTTTGGCGCGCGCCGTTTGACCCAGCGTGGCGGCGTTGCGAACGAAGAGTGAGAAGAGTTGCACCGGATCGGGACTTTCCCACTCGCGCGCCTCGTAGCCTTGGTAGCAGCCAATGGACCCACGCGTGACGAGCCGCAGAACGGCGCGCCAGTCATGGACAATTACTTCTGCCGATGGTCCATCCCCGCGCCCGCCGAGCAACCGACTTACCCCACCGGGGAAATGCGCCAACAGCGAGCCTTCAACGAGCCCAGCATCGATGCGCGACAGGATACGGTCAATCCGCCCGGCAAACAGGCGTGTGAAAACACCGCCGGAACCGGCCAAGGGCTTGCCGCCTGCAACAAGATGCCCGCCCCTACCAGGCGCCTGCGCGTTCATGCGAGCGGATATGAAACGATCCGGCTATGAGAGCAACCGCGCCTTGCCAGTTGTCCCTAGCTCTTGGTCGCTGTGTTCCACTCGGCATAGGCAGCCAGCGCGCGCGCACGGGCCTCTGCGTGACCGACGATCTTCGCAGGGTACTTGCGCGGGCGCACCTCCGGATCGTGAATCGCGCTATCATCGAGATGTGCCAGTTCGGGCACCCAATGGCGGATATACCCTGCCGCATCGAATTTAGGCGACTGGCCGAGCGGGGCCATGATCCGCACGAACATATTGGAATCAACGCCTGTCCCGGCGCTCCACTGCCAATTGACCGCGTTTGAGCCATAGTCGGCATCGACCAACGTATCCCAAAACCAGCGTTCGCCCTCGCGCCAGTCGATCAGCAGGTGCTTGATCAGGAAACTCGCCGCAATCATCCGCACACGGTTATGCATCCACCCGGTGGCCCAAAGCTCGCGCATACCGGCATCGACAATGGGATAGCCGGTCATGCCCTGTTGCCACGCCCTGAGGCCCGCCGGGTCTTCGCGCCAAGGGAACGCCGCGAAAGCCTCACGCGCCGGTTTCCCGGCGTAGTCAGGCAGTTGGAGGATCACGTTCTGCGCATAGTCGCGCCAACCCAGTTCACCGAGGAACGTTCCGACCGACCCGCCACGCGCAGACGTGGCATGCCAGACTGTTGCGGGCGAAATTTCACCGAAGTGGAGGTGCGGAGAGAGGCGCGAGGTCCCGGGCATGCTCGGAAGGTTCCGCCGTTCGGCATAGGCCTGGGCTCGGCCGGTGAAGGCCTCGAGCCGCGCGGCTGCGCCCGCTTCGCCGGGGGTCCATTCCTCACGCATGCCACCTGCCCAATCAGGCGTGGCGGGCAAGAGTCCCCAGTCCTCAAGCCTGTCAGAAGCAGGCCATGCAGGTGGTGGTGGAAAATGCTCCGGTGTGGCCAGAGGCTCGGGCGGCGGCATCCGTGCTTCGAGCGCACGCCAGAACGGGGTGAAGATCTTGTAGGGTTGCCCAGAGCCTGTGGTGACCGATCCTGCCGGCGCGAGGTAGTTTCCATCATGGCAATGCAGATCAAGCACCGCCCCGACCGCCCGCTCGGCATTGCGCCACCACGGTTCATAGTGCTTCAGGCAATGGACGGTCGTCGCACCAGCCTCGCGGGCCAAGTCGGCGAGCACCGTCTCACAACGCCCGCGCCGCAGGATCAGGCGCGAGCCTTTGGCGCGGAGGTCCGCATCAAGGCTCTTAAGGCTGTGATGCAGCCACCAGCGCGTAGCCGCCCCCATGCGGCGGTGGCGCGGAGTCTCGTCATCGAGCACATAGACCGGAATCACCGGTCCGGTATCGGCAGCCGCCGCAAAGGCCTGCTGATCGGCAAGGCGGAGGTCTCGGCGGAGCCAAACGATTGTGGGTTCAGTCATGTTGATCCTGTGCACCGCTGAAGGCTGTGCGCGGCACCTGCACCTTGGGGCATGGCGTCAAAAGCGCACCTTGCAGCGGGTCACGGCAACAGTGAAGTTGCGGCTGAGCGCAGGACCAGTGAAGCGCGCATCGCCAAAAGTGACCTTCCTGCAACGCCCGTCACTCTCAACCCGGGCCATCGGCATTTGCGACCAATCGAGAAACTTTCGGACCTCCGGCGTAGTCCCGGTCGCCGCAACGACGACCGGGTCAGCCATATTGTCTGGGATCGGTTTGCCAAAGGTGGTTAGGCCATTAAGCCGCTGCAACGGATCGTATCGCCCGAAGGTGATGGTACCGCCGTGACGCCAGATCACATCCCGCCGCCAGAAAGCCAGCGGTTCCGGCGACGCGAAAACGCGGTCGGGATTGGCATAGGATGCATCGGTTCGGGGTGCCCGAGATGCCAGCACAGAAATGCCGATATTCAATGCGATGAACACCGCACTTGCCATAAGCCCTCCGATGGCGGGCTTGGCCGTAGACTTGCGCCTGGCCGACCAGATACCGCTGCCCAGAATGGCCAACAACCACGGCGAGACGATGAACAGTCCATCGGTATGGAGCCACCGATCGCTGAAAGGCGAGAGCAATTGCACCGCATAAACGTTCTGCAAATCGAGCAGCGGGTGAGTCAAAGCGGCAAGGAATGACAAGGCCAGCAGCCAACCAAAGTGCATCGGCAAGGCACCCGGAGCAATCAGCCCGAGCCTCTTCTGCCGGCGGTCAAACAGCCAAAGCAGCCCGGCCAGCAGCGGCGGCAGAACCAGCACGCCGCCCACCAGCCCATGCGTGAACCCGCGGTGCATGGCCAGCGGCGCCCATGGCACCCAACCAAACAGAACATCGATGTCGGGGATACTTGCCGCCAGTAAGCAGGCCGCAAACGCCTTGCGCGTGCGATGCTTCAGGCCGGCTTCGGCCAACGCCCAGCCAACAAGGCTGTGAGTCAGATTGTCCAGGGATGGCTCCTGTCAGGCCGGATCGGCGTCCACCGTCCAGGTCTGACCCTTGCTCAGCAGAGCGGCGAGGTTGGCGGTTTTGCCGGCCGAAGCCCGGGTGCGCTCGTCGACGACGGCAGCCTCGAAGGTCGGGCGCGGATCGTCGTATATCACGCCGAGCGCCATGGGAAACGGTCCGAACGGCATTTCGACGAGCAAGTGCGCCATCGCCCGGTTCTTGACGTCATGGACGCGAACGCCCGCCGCCTGCCAATCGCCATCCACCACATCGACGACCTTGAGCGCCAATGTTTCGGCATCCAGCGCAAGGCCTTGCGTGCCCTTGTTGAACAGCATCGGAGCGCCGTCCGCCAGCCAAAGCTGGCCGATGTTGGCGCTCGCCTTCTCGGTGAAATCGGCGAACACGTCCTTGTTGTAGACGATGCAATTCTGGAAAATTTCCACGAAGGCCGCACCCTGATGGGCATGTGCCGCCTTTAGGACGTTCGGCAGTTCCTTTGAAACGTCATAGGCCCGCGCGATAAAACGTCCGCCTGAGCCCAGCGCGAAGGCGCAGGGGCTGGCTGGCCGGTCAACCGAACCCAGCGGCGTTGTCGGCGAAACGGTGCCGATGCGGCTCGTGGGCGAATATTGGCCCTTCGTAAGACCATAGATCTCGTTGTTGAACAGCAGGATCTGGGTGTTCAGATTGCGACGCAGCACGTGCATCGTATGGTTGCCACCAATCGACATGCCGTCGCCGTCACCGGTCACCAGCCACACGTCAAGTTCGGGGTTCGCCAGTTTGAGGCCAGTTGCGAACGCAGGAGCGCGACCATGGATCGTGTGAAAACCGTAGCTTTCAACGTAGTACGGGAAACGGCTTGAGCAGCCGATGCCCGAGACAAACACGGTCTTGGCCGGATCTGCACCAATTTCGGGCAACACGCGCTGCACCGCCTTCAGGATTGCGTAGTCGCCGCAGCCAGGGCACCAGCGGACTTCCTGATCGGTTTCCCAGTCCTTGAGCGTGGTCTTGATGGGGGTCATGTCGTTCATGGTTCTAATCCCTCAGGCCAGCGCCGCGGCAATCGCCGCTTCGATCTCGGCAATGGTGAACGGCTGACCGCTCGTCTTGTTCAATGGCTTGGCATCGACCAGGAACTGATCGCGCAGCACCGTCTTGAACTGGCCTGTATTCATTTCCGGAACAAGCACGTGGCTATAACCCTTGAGAAGCTCACCGAGGTTCGAGGGCAACGGCCAAATGTGGCGCACGTGGATTTGGCTAACATCAAGCCCCTGGCGGCGCGCGCGGCGCACAGCCTGATGGATCGGCCCGTAGGTCGAGCCCCAGCCCACGACCGCGAGCTTGCCGCCTTCCTCGCCCAGAGTCACTTCCTGCAGCGGGATGCTGTTCGCCACGCCATCGACCTTGGCGCGGCGCGCGTCGGTCATGGTCTGGTGGCTGGCGGGCGAATAGTCGATGTTGCCAGTGCCGGGATTCTTCTCGATCCCGCCGATGCGGTGCATGAGGCCCGGTGTGCCCGGACGAATCCACGGTCGCGCACCCTTGGCATCGCGGGCATAGGGCAGCACCGCACCATCTGGGCCGTTGGGTTCTTCAAGAAAAGCAACCGGAAACGGCTCGAAGCTATTGGGATCAGGAACTTTCCATGGCTCGGCAGCATTGGCGATATAACCATCTGTCAGCAGCATCACCGGGGTCATATATTGCACCGCGATCCGGCAGGCCTCGATCGCGCATTCAAACGCATCTGATGGGCTGCGCGCCGCAACCACCGGCATTGGCGCATCGCCGTTGCGGCCATAAACCGCCTGATAGAGGTCCGATTGTTCGGTCTTGGTAGGCAGGCCCGTCGAAGGCCCACCGCGCTGCGAGTTGACGATGACCAGCGGCAGCTCGGTCATGATCGCAAGCCCCATCGCTTCGCCCTTCAACGCGATGCCCGGTCCCGAAGATGACGTCACGCCAAGGTGCCCGCCATAAGACGCGCCGATGGCCGAGGCGATCGCCGCGATCTCGTCTTCGGCCTGGAATGTGGTGACACCGAATTCCTTGAGCCGCGCGAGATTGTGCAGGATCGCCGAAGCCGGAGTGATCGGATAACCGCCGAAGAACAAGTCGAGCCCGGCAAGCTGCGCACCTGCGACGAGGCCGTAGCTGATCGCCTCTGCGCCGGTCACGGTGCGATAGAGGCCCGGCTCGCTTTCGGCCGGTGCGAGGTGATACTGCTTGAGCGGGCCCGCCAGCTCGGCCGTTTCGCCATAGGCATGACCGGCATTGAGCGCGGCGATATTGGCATCGGCGAGCACAGGGGCCTTGGCGAACTTGCCTTTGAGCCAGTCGATCAGCGGCTGACGGTCACGGTCGAACATCCACAGCGCAAGGCCGAGCGTCCACATATTCTTGCAGCGCAGGGCTTCCTTGTTCCCGAGGCCGAACGGCTTCACTGCTTCCAGCGTCAGCGCCGAGATATCGAAGGCGAGCACTTGCCACTTTTCGAGGCTGCCATCCTCAAAAGGACTGACGTCGTACTTGGCCTTTTCGAGGTTGCGCTTGTTGAACTCGCCGGTGTCGGCGATGATCAGACCGCCTGCTTTGAGGGCCTGAACGTTGGTCTTGAGCGCGGCGGGGTTCATCGCCACGAGCACGTCGGGCGCGTCACCCGCAGTATCGATCTCGGTCGAGCCGAAGTTGATCTGGAACGCCGAGACACCAAACAGAGTGCCTTGCGGCGCGCGAATCTCGGCCGGGAAATCGGGGAAGGTGGCCAGATCATTGCCGGCCAGCGCGGTCGAGAGCGTGAACTGCCCGCCAGTAAGCTGCATGCCGTCACCCGAATCGCCAGCAAAGCGGACGACCACGGCCTCGGGAGCGGCGGCTTCATCGTTTCCGCCGGTCAGGGCCTCGGGGCCGTTTGCAAGAACTGTTGCCATAATATCCTCTGCTCACCGCGCGCTGCGGCATTGCGCCATGCCGGGGAAGCCCGCTTCTTTGCGCCTGCACGCGCCTATGCCCTCATCTACCGCCGCGCAAAGAAGAAAAACTGATGTACCGCAAAACGCGCGCTTGCTCTTGATTCCGATTGCCCGATTCCGTCAAGCTCGCGCACAACAGTTTTGCCCCGGGCGGCCCAGGCCGACTCCGGACCGAATAAGCAAGGATGAGGACAACCATGCCCGATACAACCACCACAACGCCTCCTGCGCACTATGTCCGGCCCGATGTGAAGGGCTTTCTGGACTTTCTGGCTATGGCTGGCGGGCCAACAATGTCGGAAATGGGCGCGGAAGGTGCTCGGGCGAGCTATCTGCAGATGAGCGAGTTGGCCGAACTGCCGCCCCGTGATCTGGCAGTGATCAAGGATATCACCTGCCCCGGCCCGGCGGGAGAAATTCCTCTGCGCTTCTACGATGCCCGCGAGACGCGCGAGCCGGGCCCGGCGGTGATGTTCTATCACGGGGGAGGCTTCGTGATCGGCGATCTCGACAGCCACCATGCGCTGTGCACCGAGATCGCTGCCGAGCTCGATATGC
This sequence comes from Sphingomonadaceae bacterium, assembly GCA_947446935.1. Taxonomy (GTDB): domain Bacteria; phylum Pseudomonadota; class Alphaproteobacteria; order Sphingomonadales; family Sphingomonadaceae; genus Novosphingobium. The sequence continues at coordinate 6,749 of CANFIV010000027.1, forward strand.
CGGTGATCGCGGTTCACTACCGCCTTGCACCTGAACACGTCTTTCCCGCTGCTCCAGACGACTGCGAAGCGGCGTCGCGGTGGGTCGCAGGGAGCCCCGAAGCGCTCGGCCGCACGATTACAGGCCTGATCCCGATGGGCGATTCGGCGGGCGGAAACCTTGCCATCGTAGTCACACAAGCTCTCTCCGATACCCCGGCAGCAGTGCCGGTCGTACTGCAGGTGCCGATCTACCCACTGAGTGATGACAAGCCCGATCACCCATCGTTCCTTGACTTTGCCGACGGCTTCCTGCTCACCGCCGAGACAATGGCTTGGTTCGCCAATGCCTATCAGGCGGTGCTGGGCCATAAGCGGGCCTACCCGATCTATGGCGATCATGCGGCGACTCCGCCAACCGTGCTCGTGACCGCCAGCCTCGACCCCATCCGCGACAGCGGCCGGGTCTATGGTGCGGAACTGGTTAAGGCTGGTGTCGAGACCGTGTTCCTTGAAATGAAGGGCTCGATCCACGGCTTCACCCAGGTGCGCAAGGCCATCCCAAGCGCGCAAACCGATCTGCATTCGATCTTTGCCGCAATGCGACTATTGTTGGAACGAACCCGATGAGTGATGATTTCGCCGGACTTCCCTATCGCCCCTGCGTGGGGGTGATGCTTGTCAATGCGCAAGGCCGCGTGTTCGTTGGCAAGCGCATCGACAATGGATCGGTGGGCAAGCAGGAGGGCGATGCCTGGCAGATGCCACAAGGCGGAATTGACGAGGGGGAGGAACTACACCCTGCCGCCTTGCGCGAGCTTTATGAGGAGACGGGGATCGCCGCAGACCTCGTCACGATCATCGCCGAGAGCCGGGAGGAGCATTTCTATGATCTTCCGGCCGAGTTGCTTGGCAAGCTCTGGCGTGGGCGCTTTCGCGGTCAGCGCCAGCGCTGGCTGCTGTTGCGCTTCAACGGGGATGATACCCACGTAAACCTCGATGCGCACGAGCATCCCGAATTTCTTGAATGGAAATGGGTCGAGCCAGAGGTGCTGCCCGACCTGATCGTGCCGTTCAAGAAGCGTGTTTATCGCCAAGTCGTCGAGGAATTCCGAGACCTTATCTGATCTTGTGCGCCCGCCTTGAGGCCGTCAGTTGGACTCGACTTCCGGCTGCGGCTTCACCGCATCGGCAGACACCACCTTGGCAATCGGGCCTTTGGCGATCACGCCCGCGAGTTGCTCTGTTTCGGGGCAAGTCCGGCCACATAGACCCTCAAGCCGCGTGAGGTTGCCCTTGGCTTTGTCGAGCGCACCCTTTTCGGCCATCGCCCCACCCTCACCCGAAAGCGCAGCGAGGTTGTTGGGATCGCGGACAAGCGCTTCACGGTAATAGTGGATAGCCTTGCCCTGCAGCCCGGCACCACGCGCGGCATCGCCAAGCGCCAGATAGGTATTGGGATTGCCGGGATCGACTGCCAGCGCCGCTTCAAAGCTGTCGGTTGCGGCGTCAATGTCACCGCGGGCAAGCAGACCGCGACCAACATCGATAAGCGAGCGAGCGCGCGGATCGGTCACATCGCCCACGCGAGCGGAACTTGCACTCCCGGTAACGGCGGCGAGCAAAGACAAGGCAAGCGCGGCAGGCATATAACGCATCAACAACTCCCTGAGCCGACCTTCCGGCGCGAGCGATCCCCCGGGTTTCATATCAGCGATTCGTATCACAGCCGGTTAAGCGTTGCGAAGAAAAAGCCATCAGTGCCGTCATGCCAAGGGGTCAACCGGATGCCGGGCCCGCGTGCCGTTCCCGCGCCCACTGATTGATCGGCTGCGCGCCACCCGCTGAACTCGGCCAGGAACGCCTGAATCACATCCACACCCTCTGCATCGAGCAGCGAGCAGACCACATACGTGAGCCGCCCGCCCGGCCGGACCAGTGCCGCGCCGAGCCGCAACACCGAAGCCTGCGCGCGGGCATAGCGGCCCAGTGCCTGCGGTGTGAGGCGCCAGCGCGCTTCAGGATTGCGGCGCCATGTACCCGTGCCTGAACAAGGCGCATCAACCAGCACCGCGTCAGCAAGCCCCTGCCAGTCAGCCAGCCCCTCGGCCTCGCGACCCGGATCGAGCAGCCGCGTCTCCGCCAACGCTCCGGCGCGTGCAGCGCGCTGGGGCAGGCGGGAAAGCCGCGACCGGTCGATATCGCAGGCCAGCAGCCGCCCCTGATTTGCCATCGCCGCGGCCAGCGCCAGCGTCTTGCCGCCGCCGCCAGCGCACAGATCGACGACCGCCTCGCCCGGCTGCACACCGAGCGCAACGCAGGCAAGCTGGCTGCCCGTGTCCTGCACCTCGAAAAGGCCCTGATCGAACTCAGGCCAGCTCTCTGCCGGGGTTCCTCCGGGCAAGCGCAAGGCATCGGGGGCTTGTGTGGGCTCCGCCGAGACGGGAAGCAGCGCCATAAGCGCTTCGCGCGGGGTCTTGAGCCGATTGGCGCGCAAATCGAGCGGCGCGCGGCCGAGCATAGCGGCACCGGCCTCCGCGTCGACACCGGAGGAGGCCAGTTGTCGTTCCAGCCATGCGGGGGCAATTCCTGCGGCAGCGACGGGCTCGCTGCCCAGCGCAACCGCGGGTCCATAGTTCGACCCATCAAACAGGGCCGCCAGCACGGGATCATCTGCGGCAAGCCGAAGCATCGCTGCGCGTCCGCTCACCGGCACCTCTCCACACGTGCGGATCGCCTGCCAGACCAGTTCGCGTATTGCGCGCCGATCCTTGGAGCCGATGAAGCGCCTGGTCTTTAGCCATTCGGCGGTGATCCGGTCGGCCGACGCACCTTCCCGGCGCGCCGCCGCGATCACTGCATCCAGCACATCGATCGCCG
>CANFIV010000028.1 GCA_947446935.1 Sphingomonadaceae bacterium
CTCGACTGTCTGATAAATCCAATCCGCAAACGTTTGCAAACAAAAATTGCAAACGTTTGCGATTTGCTGAAACTGTTGTATCGAGACCACAGCGCAGCGTAAGTCTGCCCCCTAGGGAGAGCATTGTGACGCATCAGGCCCCCGCCAAGCCGCACTTGACCTTGGCCCGTATCCTGCAGATGAATCTGGGTTTTCTGGGCCTGCAGTTCAGCTTCGGGCTGCAGCAAAGCAACATGGGGCCGATCTACAGCTACCTCGGCGCGGACGAAGGCGCGATGCCGCTGTTGTGGCTGGCAGGGCCGATGACCGGCCTGATCATCCAGCCATTGATCGGCGCGATGAGCGACCGCACGCGCTCCCCTCTCGGCCGACGCACGCCGTACTTTCTGGTGGGCGCCGTGCTGTGCAGCCTATGCCTGTTCGCCATGCCCTACAGCCGCGCACTATGGATCGCCGCGAGCCTGCTCTGGGTGCTGGACGCGGCCAACAACGTGACGATGGAGCCCTACCGCGCCTATGTCAGCGACCGGCTCGACGAGGAGCAACGCCCGCTCGGCTTTCTCACGCAGAGCGCATTCACAGGGCTGGCGCAGACGCTTTCCTACCTCTCGCCCTCGATCCTCGTGTGGTGGGGGGTGAACAAGGACCTGCTCGATTCGAACGGCATTCCCGAGATCACGCGAATCAGTTTCGTGATCGGTGCTGTGCTCTCGATCAGCACCATCCTGTGGTCGGTCTGGCGCGTGCCCGAACTGCCGCTGACGCCGGAGGAAGATGCCGCGTTGGCCGCCACCCCGATATCGCTCGGCGGTACGCTGGGGGAGCTGGGTGATGCCGTGCGCGAAATGCCCACAGCGATGCGGCAACTGGCGCTCGCCATGCTGTTCCAGTGGTTCGGCATGTTCTGCTATTGGCAATATGTCGTGCTCGCGCTCGCACGCAGCGTGTTTGGCACGAACGATCCGACGAGCACCGGCTTTCGCGATGCGGGGCTGCTCAATGGCCAGCTTGGCGCGTTCTACAATCTCATCGCCTGCCTTTCGGCTTTCGCGATGATCCCGCTGGCCCGGCGATTCGGCGCGAAGCGAATCCACGCCGTCGCCATGGTCGCCTCGGGCGCGGCGATGCTCACCATCGCATCCACAAGCGCAATTCCGCTCCTCATCGTCGCCATGATCGGAATCGGGGTCGGCTGGGGCAGCCTGATGGGCAACCCCTACCTCATGCTGGCAGGTGCGATCCCGCCGCAGCGCACCGGGGTCTACATGGGCATCTTCAACATGTTCATCGTGATCCCGATGATGATCGAGATCCTGTTCGTGTGGCTGGCCTATCATCCGTTGCTCGGCGGCGATCCCCGCCATGTGCTGATGCTGGGCGGCGCGATGATGGTGGCGGCGGCGGTGGCAACGATGCGGGTCAGGGCGGCCTAGGCCGAATCGCGCAGGATCAGTTCTGGCGGCATGACCACCGGGCCGACCTCTTCGCCTTCTATGCGGCGGAACAGCAGGTCGACCATTGTCCGTGCGCCGGTCGCAACATCCTGCCGGATCGTGGTAAGCGAAGGCGTCGTATACATGGCGATCAGCACGTCGTCGTATCCCACTACGCCAACATCCTGCGGCACGCGCTTGCCATGCGCCGCGAGCGCCCTGAGCGCGCTCATCGCGATCACGTCCGAGGCGGCGACGATCCCATCGGGCGAGGGATGCCCGGCCAGATAATCCTCGATCGCGCTGTAGGATGCCTCACCGGTGAGGTGCACCGGCAGCAAAGTGGCCACCTCGCTGCCCGCCGCCTCCAATGCTTGCTTGAAGCCGGCATAGCGTGCGGCGAATTCCGGCACTTCGGTATTGCCGAAAAAGGCGAGCCGCTTGCGCCCTTGCGCAAGCAGATGCTCCGCCGCCAGGCGCCCGCCCGCAACGTTGTCCGAACCGACAGTGATTTGCGCTGAGCCCGCCCGATCCGCTCCCCACACAATCATCGGCCGATAGCGCGCCGCGACCCGCTCGATCGTTTCCATCTGGTTGGACTGGCCGATCACGATCACTCCATCGACCCGCCCGGCATCGACGATATCATCCAGCCACTCGTCATCCTGTGGAATCACGCGCGTAAGCAGCAGATCGTGCCCGCGATCGGCGATGGCATCGGCCAGCGGGCCGAGCAGGCTCATGAAGAACGGATCGGAAAGGTGCTGCTCCGCCTCGTGCCCCAGCGGCAGGACGACACCGATCGCGCCGGTACGCTTCAGGCGCAAGTTGCGTGCCGCCTGGTTGAGCCGGAAGCCGTGTTCGCGCGCCAAAGCCGCAATGCGCGTGCGCGTCGCCTCGGCAATGACCGGGTTTCCGGCGAGCGCGCGTGAGACCGTGGCGACCGAGACACCCGCGATTTGCGCGAGTTCTGCCAAAGTCGTGACGGGGGATTGCGTTGCCATGGCATGCTTTTGGCACCTGTGCCGCCTTTCGCCAACAGGGCGGTTTGCCGCTGTCCCGGTGTTTCACGCTGTGCCCAGCCCTTGCGGGGCACGAGCGGATGGTCAATGTCATGCCATTATGGCCCGGCACAGGAGAGACCGATGAAGCTTGCGACTTTCACCAACGGCGGAGCCGCCATGCCGGGTGTGGTGATAAACGAGACCACGATCGTGCCGCTGGGCGCGTTGGCGCCAGACATGCTCACCCTCATCGCCAATTGGGATGCGCTTCAGGGCGCGGTTGAAGCGGCAGCGGCAGCCCGCACCGGCGCACTTGATCTCGCTGCGGTCCGCTTGCTGGCCCCCGTGCCGCGCCCCGGCAAAATTCTGGCGATCGGGCTCAATTATGCCGATCATATCGCGGAAACGGGTATGGAAAAGCCAGTACACCAGATCTGGTTCACCAAGCCCGGCACCGCCGTAAATGGCCCCTACGATGACATCCAGATTCCGCGCGGATCGACGATGACCGACTATGAGGTCGAGATGGTCGTGGTGATCGGCAAGGGCGGCCGCCATATCGCGAAGGAAGACGCGGCCGCGCATGTTTTCGGCTACTGTGTCGGCAACGATGTGAGCGAGCGCGTCTGGCAGCGGCGCACCGCGCAGTTCACGCTGGGCAAGGCGTTCGACACGCACGCCCCGTTCGGCCCGTGGATCACCACGGCAGATGCGGCGGGCGATGTGCATGAACTGGGCATTCGCTGCGTGGTCGATGGCGAAACCCGGCAGGATTCGAACACGCAGCACCTCATCTTCTCTGTGTGGGATCAGATTGCCGAGCTTTCGACCGTGATGACGCTCGAACCGGGCGACGTGATCTACACCGGCACGCCTGGCGGCGTCGGCGCCGCGCGCAAGCCGCCCGCGATGCTTTTGCCTGGCTGCCACGTGCGCTGCGAGATCGACGGGCTCGGCGCGATCGAATCCCGGTGCATCGCGGAGTAAGGTTGTATTACCGTGGGCGCACCAAATGCGCACTTGACGTTTACGTAAACAGCAAGGATGGTCGGAATAGGAAACAGGTTTCACACCGAAACCCGATTCACGCCATACCATGACCGGACAAGGCCCCAAGGGCCGCAAAGGGAGAGCACCCGTGCATCTTGATTTCAGCCCCGAGGATCTGGCCTTCCAGCAGGAAGTCCGCACCTTCATCGCCGAGAACTACCCCGCCGATTTGCGCGGCAAGCAGGATGAGGGCGACGAGCTTTCCAAGGAGGATTTCCTCTCCTGGCACAAGGTTCTGGCGAAGAAGGGTTGGATCGCCCCGGCATGGCCGGTCGAATATGGCGGCACCGGCTGGACCGCTACGCAGAAGTACATCTGGTCCGAAGAGACCGCGCGCGCGGACTGCATACGCCTGATGCCCTTCGGCCTCTCGATGGTCGGCCCGGTGATCTACACCTTCGGCACGCCCGAACAGAAGGCGAAGTTCCTCCCCGGCATCCTTTCGGGCGATGTGTGGTGGTGCCAAGGGTATTCGGAGCCGGGCTCGGGTTCAGACCTCGCCTCGCTGCGCACCAAGGCTGTGCTTGATGGCAACGAGTACGTGGTCAACGGTCAGAAGACCTGGACGACGATGGCGCAGCATGCCGACTGGGGCTTCTTCCTCGTCCGCACCAACCCCGATGCCAAGCAGCAGGAAGGCATCTCGTTCCTGCTCGTCGATATGAAGACCCCCGGCATCACCGTGCGCCCGATCATCACCTTGGGCGGTGAGCACGAAGTCAACGAAGTCTGGCTCGAAGACGTGCGCGTGCCGGTGGAAAACCGCATCTACGAAGAGAACAAGGGCTGGACTTGCGCCAAGTTCCTCCTGGCGCACGAACGCACCGGCATTGCCGGGGTCGCGGCTTCCAAGCGCGGCATCGAGAAGGTCAAGACCATCGCCCGCACCGAGCTGGACGGCGACAAGCCGCTGCTCGCCAACGCCTTCTTCAAGCGCAAGATCGCCGAGTTGGAAATGGACCTGACCGCGCTTGAATATACCGAGCTGCGCAGCCTTGCGGGCGAAAGCGCCGGCAAGGGCCCGGGGCCCGAATCGAGCCTGCTCAAGATCAAGGGTTCGGAAATCCAGCAGCGGCTCACAGAGCTGACCCTGGAAGCGGTGGGCCACTATGGCGCGCCCTATTTCCGCGGCTTCGGCGAAGGCGACAACGCGCACCCGATCGGCCCGGATTATGCGCACCGCGCCGCGCCGACCTATTTCAACACCCGCAAGACGACGATCTACGGCGGGTCGAACGAGATCCAGCGCAACATCATCGCCAAGATGGTGCTGGGGCTCTGACATATACCTGAGGCCGCCGCGCACGCACTAACGCGGCGGCCCTGTTTGGGATTTGAGGACAATGGATTTCAGCTACACCGAAACGCAGGACATGCTGCGCGACACTCTCGCGCGCTTCCTTGCCGACACGTATGATTTTGAAACGCGCAAGAAGATGCTCACGCGCCCTGAAGGCCGCGATCCCGGCATCTGGCGTGCGCTCGCCACCGAGCTCGGCATTCTGGGCGCGCCCTTTGCCGAAGAGCACGGCGGCCTCGGCGGCGGTGCGCTCGAGAACATGATCATGATGGAAGAGCTCGGCAAGGTCATCGCGATCGAGCCCTATCTCCAGACCGTGGTTATCGGCGGCGGCGCGCTGAAGCATAGCGGCGGTGCCCGTGCCGATGCCGTGATCCCCGAAATCATTGCCGGCAACGCCGTGATCGCCTTTGCCTATGCCGAGCCGCAGGGCCGCTACGACCTCGCCAACGTGCGCACCAGCGCCAAGGCGGATGGCGCAGGCTATGTGCTTTCGGGCCACAAGGCGGTGGTCTATGCCGCGCCCTGGGCGACGCACTTGCTCGTCACCGCACGCACCGGCGGCTCATCGCGCGAGCGTGAGGGCGTCGAGCTGTTCCTGATCGACGCCACCCTGCCCGGCATCGTCCGCCGTGATTACCCGACGGTGGACGGCTTTCAGGCGAGCGAAGTCTATTTCGAAAACGTCGCGATCCCCGGCGATGCGCTGGTGCCCGGCGGCATCGGCCTCATCGAGCTTCTGGTCGACGAGGCCACCGTGGCCGTGTGCGGCGAGGCCTGCGGGGTCAGCCGCAAGCTGCTCGATGGCACGCTCGACTACACCAAGCAGCGCAAGCAGTTCGGCCAGCCGATCGGCAAGTTCCAGGTGCTGCAGCACCGCATGGCCGACATGTTTGTCGAGGTCGAGCAAATCGCTTCGATGGCGCTGATGGGCACGCTCAAGCTCGACACGCCTGCCGCCGAGCGCAAGGCCGCGGTCAGCCTCGCCAAGGCCAAGGTCTCGCGCTCGCTCAACTTCGTCGGCCAGAACGCGATCCAGACGCACGGCGGCATCGGCATCACGGTGGAACTGGCCATCGGACACTATTTCAAGCGCGGCACGATGATCGAGAACCAGTTCGGCTCGGCCGATTTCCACCTTGGCCGGTTTGAAGATCTGACGCTGGCGGATTGAGGCTGGCACGCTCACTTTGCTCTCTCTCCATCAGGGGAGAGATACGAAGGCTTGGCGCGCAGCGCTTAGCCGAAGTTGAGAGGGGCTCGGGCGCGTGCCCCTCTCGTGGGCCCTCTCCCCTGAAGGGGAGAGGGCTAAGAACATCAAACCATCCCCGCCAACCGCTCGCGGATAATCCCGTTCGCCTGCGCCATGATCCGGTCGACCAGTTCCTTGCAGGTCGGGATATCGTGGATCAGCCCCGCGACCATGCCGCAGCTCCACGCGCCGGCTTCGATGTCTCCGTCCATCATGATCCGCGGATAGACCCCCGCGACCTCGTCGATGATGTCCTCGAATTTGAGGTCTGCACCGAGGCGGCGCTCCTTTTCGAGCAGGCGCTCCACCGCTGCATTGGTCAGCACGCGCTCGGTGTTGCGCAGCGGGCGCATGACCAGCCGGGTGTCGAGCTCGGAAGCAGCGACCAGCGCCTGCTTCACCTTTTCGTGCACCGGCGCTTCCTTCGTGGCGATGAAGCGTGTGCCCATGTTGATACCCTCAGCGCCCAGCGCCAGCGCGGCGACAAGGCTGCGCCCGTCGGCCATGCCGCCCGAGGCGACGAAGGGAATGGTCAGCTCTTCCGCCGCGCGCGGCAGCAGGATGAAGTTCGGAATATCATCCTCGCCGGGATGACCGCCGCATTCGAAGCCATCGACCGAGATCGCATCGCAGCCGACTTTCTCGGCCTTCACGCTGTGGCGCACCGAAGTGCACTTGTGGATCACCTTGATCCCGGCATCCTTGAAATAGGGCAGGAACGGCGCGGGGTTGTTGCCCGCCGTCTCGACGACTTTGACCCCGCCTTCGATGATCGCGCGGATATAGCCGGGATAATCGGGCGAATTAACCGTGGGCAGGAAGGTGAGGTTCACGCCGAAGGGCTTGTCGGTCATGTCCTTGCAGCGCGCGATCTCGTTCGCGAGATCGGGCGCGGTCTTCTGCGTGAGCCCGGTGATAATGCCGAGCCCGCCCGCGTTCGAGACGGCGGCGGCCATTTCGGCAAAGCCGACATAGTGCATGCCGCCCTGGATGATCGGATGCTCGATGCCGAACAATTCGGTAATGCGGGTCTTCATGATTGGTCTCTCCCTTGTGCAGGGAGTTTGGACAGGACCGTGTTTCCGCGCAAGGGGGCCAGCTTCCGTCCTGCTATTTCTGGCCCTCCTACTTTTGGCAGGCACCGCAGAAGAAGGTGGAGCGCCCGCCTTGCACCACGCGTTCCACCGGACGGCCGCAGCCGCACGCCTCGCCCTCGCGGCCATAGACGCGCCAGTCCTTGGCGAAATAGCCCAGCTCGCCATCTGGCCGCACATAATCACGCAAGGTCGAGCCGCCCGCGAGAATCGCCTCTTCCAGCACGGCGCGGATTTCAGGCACGAGCCGGTTCAACGCCGCGCGGCTGACTTTGCCCGCCTCGCGCTCCGGATGAATGCGCGCGCGGTGCAGCGCCTCGCAAACGTAGATATTGCCCAGCCCCGCCACCACACGCTGATCGAGCAGCAGGAGCTTGATCGCCGCGAACCGGGTTTCAAACGCGGCGGCAAGGTGCGCCGCCGTCAGCCCAGGCCCCAACGGTTCGGGCCCCAGCGCGGCGAATTGCGGCCATGCATCAAGTGCGGCGCTATCGACCAGATCGACCGAACCGAATCGCCGCGCATCGTTGAGTGCCAGAATCTGGCCCTTGCCGGTTTCGATCACCAGATGGTCGTGCTTGCCGATTTCGTCGGGATCGATGCGCCAGCGCCCGCTCATGCCAAGGTGAAACACCATGGTCTGCCCTCGGTCCACATGGATCAAGCCATACTTCGCGCGGCGGCTGAGCCCGGTCACCCGCGCGCCGGTCAGCGCCTGCACCAGCCCCGGCGGGAAGGGGCGGCGCAAGTCCGGCCGGTTCACTTGCACGCGCGTGAGCACCTGCCCTTCAAGGACAGTGGCAAGACCGCGAACGGTGGTTTCTACTTCGGGTAATTCGGGCATGATCTTGGGGTCCAAACCCAATCAGGGCGCGTTCGAGGCGTCCAAATGGCTTCCATCTCGCGCCAACGCGCCCTGATTGAGTTTGGACCCCTTGCCCCTAACAGGCTTTGCGGTGACGGCAATTCCCTCCTAAAGGCGCGAAGTATGACAGCAGATGCGACCCCCTCAGAGGCCAATGGCTACGGCGAGCCCGAAACCGTCTCCTTCGGCTACGAAGACGTTCCCATCGAAGAGAAAGCTGCCCGCGTCGGCGCGGTGTTTTCCTCCGTGGCGAAGAGCTACGACCGGATGAACGATGCCATGTCGGTGGGCATGCACCGCCTGTGGAAGGACCGTTTCGTGCGCCGGGTAAAGCCGCGCGAGGGTGAGACGATCCTGGATATGGCGGGCGGCACAGGCGACATCGCCTTCCGCATGGCCCCCTCGGGCGCTTCGATCACCGTTTCCGATATCAATCAGGACATGCTCGATGTCGGCGTCGAACGCGCGGTTTCACGCGGGATCGACGGCCTCGTGTGGTCGCGCCAGAATGCCGAGGAGCTGTCCTTCGGGGACCGCTTCTTCAACGCCTATACGATCGCCTTCGGCATCCGCAACGTGACGCGGATCGATCATGCGCTGGCTGAAGCGCACCGCGTGCTGAAGCCCGGCGGCCGGTTCTTCTGCCTCGAGTTTTCGACCACCGAATGGCCTGGCTTTGCCGAGGTCTACGATCTCTATTCGCACAAGGTGGTGCCGCAACTGGGCAAGGCCATCGCCGGGGACGCGGATTCGTATCGCTACCTGATCGAATCGATTCGCCGCTTTCCCAAGATGCGCGATTTCGAGGGCATGATCCGCGAGGCGGGCTTCCGCCACACGAAGGTCGAGCCCATTCTGGGCGGGCTGGTGGCGATCCATTCGGGCTGGAAAATCTAGGACCTTGACCCGCCACACCACCCATATCTGGCGCCTGCTCGGCTGGGGCATCACGCTTGCCCGGCACGGCGCGCTCGTCGGCATCGAGAACGACCAGAACACGCCTCCGCCCGTGCGCCGGCTGGTCAAGCTGGCGCGCTGGATCTCGCTCACTGGCAAGAGCCGCAAGCCCGATTATGCCGGCGCATTCCGTGCGATCGGTCCAGCCGCGATCAAGCTGGGTCAGACGCTTGCCACGCGGCCCGATCTTGTCGGTCCCGAGGCCGCGCACAACCTGCTCGCTCTGCAGGACAAGCTGCCCCCTGTGCCGCTTGAGCAGATTCGCCGCGAGATTGAATCGACGTTCGAGCGCCCCCTCGAATCGATGTTCTCATCGTTCGAAAGCGAGCCGGTCGGCGCCGCCTCGGTCGCGCAAGTCCACCGTGCGGTGACCACGGAGGGCCGCACCGTTGCGGTCAAGGTGCTCCGCCCCGGCGTGCGCGAGAAATTCGCCAGCGATATCGCGAC
>CANFIV010000029.1 GCA_947446935.1 Sphingomonadaceae bacterium
CTTAGGGCACCGTCCAGATCGTTTGCGTTTGTGCAGGCAGGGATGTACGCTTCGACGTCCGAATCCGTCCAAGTGCCGCGCGGGCAGCCAAGCTTCCAAACGGCCAATGCACTGAACCACAGGCCTCGCTGCAAGGCCTCAACATATGGCCGCAAGGCTTCACTATCGGGTCGCTCCGTATTGTTCCGCGCTGCACGCATCGTGCGTCGGCGCTGCAAGGGGTACCCGCGATGAGCACCATTTCGATTAGTGGAACCAACGGCACCAGCGGCGTCTCCGGCGCGACAGCCGGCGCCTCGGGCGGGGATGGTTCGGCCGGCAGCGCAGCGACGGCGGCAACAGCGGATCGGGCAACGGCGGATCGGGCAGCGGCGGTGCGGTCGGGGCGGCCGGCAGCCTGACCGACCAGATCGTGGCGACGATTGGCCTTGCCGCAGCGGCGATGGACACGACCTCGCAAGGCGTGGTCCACATCGCCGGCAATCCGCTCGCCGCCGATGTCACTGCGATCCTCAGAGCCAATCGCAAAATCAAGACGGCCTTCAACGCCGCCGCTCCGTCCTATTTTCGCGATCACGGAGTTGGGTGCGGGGCACAGCGCGCTGGCGGGACGCTCTGAATCCACGACCGCCACGTTCAACCTGACCGTCGATCACCCACCTGCCGGTCGAGCATCTGTTCCTGTGACGGACCGCGGGAGGCCTGCGCCTATTCGCGCAAGGCTTCCTGCGAGACGCGGATCAAGGGCCCGAGAATGTAGTTGAGGATGGTCTGGCTGCCGGACCGGATGGCCACTTCGCCGGTCATGCCCGGAATTACCGGCAGCCCCGGGCCGAAGCTCGCGCGTCCGGCATCGAGCCGCACGCGGTAGAACAGGCCGCCGCGTGGGTCCTGGATCGCATCGGGCGATACATCGACCACGCGCGCCTCGAGTGAGCCGTAGACGGTGGAATCATAAGCGGAGATCTTGATCCGAGCAGGAAGGCCCGGCCAGATATTGCCGCGATCCTTGGGTGCGATGCGCGCCTCGATGATGACCTGGCTGGCGGCGGGTACGATCTCGGCAACCGGCTCGCCGCCACGGATCACGCCGCCCACGGTGCGCACGTTGAGCCGATTGATCACACCGTCGATGGGCGCGCGGATTTCCTCACGGTCCACTCGGTCCTGCACCGCGCCGAACTGCTCGTCGGCTTTGGCCAACTCGAGCCTGAGCTGCGCGGCTTGGGTGCGGACCTGCTCGATATCGCTTGCCCAGACTTCGCCGCGCCGCGCGGCGGATTCGCCGAGTCCGGCGGAGGATTGCGGGATCTGATTGGCCACATCGGCAATCCGCGTACGCAGCGATAGCAGCATGGCGCGCTTGTCGAGCACGTCACGCTCTGAAATCGCGTCTTCGGCATAAGCGCGTTCGAGCTTGGACATCTGGTCCATCGCCAGCCGCTCCTCGCTGCGCAAGTTCTGCAGTCGTGCCTGGAGCGAGCCGACTTCGGCGGACTTGGCGCGCGCCTGCTCGTTGATCACACCGACCTGGCTCATCCGCTGCGCGCGGCGCGAGGCGAACAGGCCGGCCTCGCTTGCGGCGATATCGGGGGCTTCGCGGGCAAGGTCGGGCGGCGGAACAAAGCTGCCCGCACCGGAAATCTCGGCATCGAGGCGGGCAAGAATGATTCGTTTGGCCACCAGATCGGTGCGCGCGCTTTCGATCGCCGCGCCGGTCGAGGCATTGCTGATGCGCATCAACACCTGCCCCTTACGCACGCGCTGGCCTTCCAGAACGAGGATCTCCTTTACGATCCCGCCCTCCAGATGCTGCACCAACTGGTTCTGGGTCGAGGGCAGCACGCGGCCCACACCGCGCGTGACTTTGTCCACGGTGAACACCGCCATCCACAGCATGATCAGGCCGAAAGTCAGCCCCAGCGCTTTCAGCAGGCGCGAGGGGCCGCCGATGGCGAGCCGCGCGCTCCACGGCGTGACCTTGCCGATCGGCTGGCTGGGCAGCGCGAGCGCCCCGCCCAGAGCGGCTTCCGCCTCGCCGGGGCGCAAGTCTTCGAATAGGCTCGCGCCGCCGAGAGTGACGATGATCGATTGGCGAAGGCGCGAAAGGCGCATGGCAGAACCCCGGTGATTGTCAGTGCTGATCCGGATGATCTTTACTATTCATTATCCTTGTTTTGGCTTTCGGAGAGCCTAAGCAAAATCCCCTAAGTCGCGATTTACCCGGCCTTTTCCATAAAATGGCAACTCCGTCTGGAAAGCGGGGTAAGCGCTATGACATTGAATTCTTCCGAGCGGCAGGACACGCCACGCCGCAGCTTTTTCCGGGGCAAATCCAGACCTCTTCCCGAAGCAGACGTCCGCATCGCTGTCGATCAGGCCGCGATCACGCCGCTTTCCGTGCTCGATGCGCTGGGGCTTTTGGCAAAGGCGCACGGCATCCCCGCTGACCCTGCTGCCTTTTCGGCTGCTTTGCCGATGCCGCAAGACGCGCTGGCCGCGCGGCTTGCGCCGCTGGCGCTGGCGCGTATCGGGATCGAGGCGCATTGGCAGCCGCTGGGCATGCGCCCGCCCGAAACCGCCGATCTGCCGCTGCTCGTCCCGCTCGCCACCGGCGGTGTTGTGCTGATTACCGGCTGCGCCGATGGCATGGTCCAGTTGCGCGATGCGGCGGGCGAGCAGGCCTGCGCCTTTGCCGCACTGCGTCCGCTGCTCGGCGACGAGGTGCTGCACACCGGCCTCGCCGATCCGGTCAACGGCGCGAGCGACAGTCAGGAGCGCGACCTCATCCGCCGCAATCCCAAGATGTGGCTGCTCGGCGCCTATCTGGGTGAACGCCGCGCGCTGGGGCAGATGCTGCTCGCCAGCGCGCTGCTCAACCTCTGCGCGCTGGCGATCCCGCTCTACATGCGCGCGATTTACGACCGGGTGGTGCCCAATCTCGCGATCGAGAGCCTCTGGGCGTTGTCGATCGGCGTGGTCATCGTCTTGGTGTTCGAGCTGCTGCTCAAGAAGGTGAAGTCGCGCTTTGTCGATCGGGTGGCTACCCGCGTCGGCCAGGCGGTGCAGCACCGTGCGGTCGTCGCCGTGCTGCGCGCCCGCGCGCCCACGCCCGGCATGGGCTTCGGCGCAATGCTGACGGGGCTGCGCGATCTGGAGCAGCTCTCGCTACTCGTGCCGCTCGCCATCGCAACGCTCTGCGTCGACCTGCCGTTCGTGTTTCTGATGTTCTCGCTGATCGCCGCGATCGGCGGGCTTACCGTGCTGGGGCCAATCGTCGGCGCGCTCGGGCTGCTCGGCTTCGGCATGGTTACCAATTTCGCGCTCAAGCTTGCCAGTCGGCGCACGAGCAAGCTGGTGCAGGCGCGCAGCGACCTGACGGCGGAGCTCACCAGCGGCTGGACGACGATCAAGGCCAACCACGCCGAAGGTCTGTTCGAGGGGCGCTGGGACGTGCTTTCCGATCATCTGGCGGTTGGCAACAAACACGTGCGCCACTGGTCCGAACTGCCCGCATCGGCTTCAGGCCTGCTGGTCCAGCTTGTCACCGTGCTCGTGGTCGTGATCGGCGTGCTCGAGATCAAGGCAGGGGCGATGACCACCGGCGCGCTGATTGCGGTCGTGCTGCTGACCGGGCGGGCCATGGTGCCCGTCGCCTCGACCGTCGCGATGTTCGCGCGCGGGTATCAGAGCCTTGCGCAGTTCAATGCGCTGGCAGGCCTGCTCCAGGCCGAGCCCGAACGCGACGTGTCCGATCCGGCGATCAGCCATGCCCCGGTGCGCGGCGCGATCCACGTTGCGGGGCTGGGTCACACCTTTGCCGGCAGCGGGGCATCGTGCCTGAACGGGCTGACTTTCGCGGTGCGCGAGGGCGAGCACGTCGCGCTGATCGGCAAATCGGGTTCGGGCAAATCCACCCTGTTGCAGCTGCTTGCCGGGCTGGTGCCCGCGCAGGATGGGCTCATCACGCTCGATGGCCATGCACTCGACCGGTTCTCGATCCCGCAACTGCGCCGCAATGTGATCTACAGTGCGCAGGATGCGATGATCTTCGAAGGCACCGTTTGGCACAACATCCTGCTCGGCATGCCCGAGCCGGCCGCTGATGTCGTTGAACGCGCGATCCGTTGTTCGGGGCTCGACAGCTTCGTCGCGCGCACCGCCGAGGGCTACATGCGCAGCGTCGGCACACGCGGCTCCGCGCTTTCGGGCGGCCAGCGTCAATCGCTGCTGCTGGCCCGCGCGCTGGTGCGCAATCCGGCGGTCCTGCTGCTCGACGAGCCGACCGCCTCGCTCGATATTGCCAGCGAACAGGCGGTGATCGCGGGTCTGGCCGAGGCCACGCGCGGCAAGACCCTGATCGTGGCGACGCACCGGCTCGCGCTTCTCGAGATCGTCGATCGGGTGATCTGGCTGGAAGATGGGCGGATCGTTGCCGACCGGCCCAAAGCCGAAGTGCTTGCCCTGCTCGCCGCCCAGAGCGACCGGCAGACTAGTAGAATCCCTAAGGAAGCAGCCTGATGGCAGCCCCTCCCGGCCCTTAAACACCGTGCTTTATTACAGATTAAGCATGTCGGTGCGCACCCCGCGCCGCCAATTTCTAGGAGTATAACGTGGCAGGCGCATCCGCCGATGGTGAAGTCAATCACTGGCCGGCATTCGTGGACGTGCTCACCACCGTGATCATGGTGGTGACATTCCTGCTCGTGATCATGAGCGCTGCGGTCATGCAGCTCTCGCAGCGCGTGGTCGCCAATTTCAAGCAGCAGATGATCCAGCAACAGAACCAGCACATCGGCAAGGACGGCAAGCCCGTCCCGCCGGTCGCCTGCGCCCCCGGCGCGGCCCCTATCCTCTCGCCGCGCGATTCCGAGGCCGGCACTTCGGTCTCCGAACTGGGCGCAGTGCTGCGCTCGCCCACGGTAACCGACGGGGCCGAGCGGCTCTCCATCCGCACGCGCGATACCGCCGATACGCTGCAACTGCAGGTCAAGGCGGTGGAGCAGGCGGACGACAGCAAGGGCGTCGAGGTCAAGACCGCCGACACGCTCCTCAAGATTTCGTTCGCGCCCAATGCTGCGACTTACGACGAGACCAATTCGGGCAAAGTCATCGGTTTTGTGAAAGCCAGGACCAAGCCCGGTACCAAGTACGAGATCTGGTCGTTTGCGCCGCAGACGCGCTCGCTTTCCGAAGCGCAGCGCGTGGCCTTCTACCGCGCCGCGATGACCCGCAACCTCCTGCTGCGCGCGGGGATCGCCCCTACCGATGTCACCACCCAGATTCGGGTGACCGATGCCGCATCGGCTGATGGGCACATGGTGCGCGTGGTGATCAAGCCATGAACGCCCACCGCTCCCGCAATGCCTCCGGCCAACCCACCAGCGCACCGCCTGCAACTGGATCCACAACCATGGAAAAGAAGCTTCGGTCCGAACTCTTCAAGATGACCGCCATGATGCTGGTCCTGGTCGGGCTCGGCTTTTATGCCTACGATTTCGTCGTCTCCGGCATCAAGGCGAAGGTGGCGCTCAACCTGTCGATCTTCGCGATCTTCGGGCTGGCGGCGGGCATTGCCTTCCGCAATGTGCTGACGCTGCGCAACGAAGTCGTCGCGCTTCATGCGCTGCAGGTCGATTATGGCGAGCGCGCCAAGCGTCCGCGCGATCCCTATGCTCGCCCTGCGGTGGTCTTTCGCGAACCCGAACTGCTCGGTCAGGGCTACCGCCTGATCGCCGAAGAGCTGGGCAAGCAGGACAACCTCGAGATCGGTGCGGGCACGGTGCAGACGCTGCTCCACGATGTCGATCAGCGGATCAACGACCGCAAATCGACCATCCTCTATTTCTCCGGCCTGATGGTGTTCCTCGGGTTGCTCGGCGCGTTCATGGGCCTGATGAAGACCGTCCACTCGGTGTCCGATCTGATCGGCGCGATGGACGTTTCAGGCAAGGGCGGGACCGACAGCTTCGGCAAGATGATCGAGGGCATGAAGGCCCCGCTCAACGGCATGTCGGTCGGGTTCAGCTCATCGCTGTTCGGCCTGATGACCTCGATGGTGCTCGGCGCGCTCGAGCGCTGCATGAGCAGCGCCATGAAGGCGCTCCGCAATGAATTCGAACACTGGCTTTCCAATCTGGCCCAGCTGGAATCGAGCCAGGTCGAAGCCACCAGCCACCCCACGCACGATTTCTCTGCGGTGCGCAAGGCGCTCCAGGCCGGTACCAGCGAGCTTGCTGAACTGCGCGCCGCGATCATCGGTCTCGCCCAGGGGGCACAAGCGAACCAGGCCGAGATCGCCGGCCTCACCACCGCCGTGTCCACCTTGTCCGGTGCCATCAACGAGCTCGCCGATCCTCGCCGGATCCTGCGTCCGGTTGCGGATGCCGTGGCCGATCTGGCGCACAACCAGTCTGACATGCTCGTGCAGTTCCGTGGGATCTACGAGGATGCGGAGGCCGACCGCGCGCATATCCGCGGAACGCTGGCGGCGCTTGGCGCGCTGCTCGAACGCTCCGCCACGCTTGATGGCGACGAGATCCACCGCCAGCTCGACAACCTGATCACGTTGACCAGCGAGCCAGCGTTCCGCAGCGGGGCCGAACCGCGCCTGGTCGCCGCTCCGGCACCGACCACCCCCGTGGGTCAGATGCTGGCACGGCTTGGCGCATGGCTGGGTCTGTCTGCACTGGGCCTTTCTCCGCTCCGGTCGGCGCGGCGCAACCTTTCCGAGGCCCGCGCGCTGCGCCTCGAAGTGCGCGAGGGGCTTGCCGCCAATCGCCGCGCGACGCGCGAACTCGCCGCGAAGCTCGATCGCCGGATGCAGCGGCTCGCCGTGGCATCGGCCCACAGCCGCGATGCTATTGCCCGGCTCGATGCGCGGGCGCAGCATCAGCAGGCCGCGATCGAGACCCTGTCCGATGCAATGAACCCAACGGCCGGCGCGCCAGCCGAGGAAGATTCGATCCGGCTCGGCGATGCCCGCACCCAGATGGAGCGCCTGCGCCGCCAGCTTGGCACCCGTTTCGAGGAAGGCAGTTCGGATTCACGGCCCGATAGCGGGATCACGCAGCCCGAAGCACCTGAAACCCACCTTCCAACCAGCCAACGCGGAGCGATGTGATGGCGCTGCATTTTCATCTTTTCGGCCGCAAGCCTGCCTATTCGCGCGCCGATGTCCGCCACGCCTGCCAGATCGATGGCGAGATCGTGCTCACCGAAAAGATGGTCAGCTACGAAGGGCGCCTGGGCAATCTTTCGCGCGGCGGCGCGATGTTTCGCCCGCGACTGGCCTACCTGATGAATCGCCGCGGGGTTGCCGTGCTGATCCAGGTGGCTGGTGTCGCGATCAGCGGCGAGATTGTTACGACCACGCCCGAGGGCTTTGGCATCCGCTTCAACGAACCGCTGGATGACGCCGTGCTGGCGCATCTGCTGTCCTGCGACAGGTCTGTCGCCGTGGCCGCTGCCTGAGCTCTGGCCCGGAAAACCAAGGGCCAGACTACCAAAAGCCGGACTACCAAGGATTTATCCCTATGCCCTGATTGCGCCCCGATTAACCATCTTGGCCGCACACCGGACCCGGGATCCACGATCTCTTTGAGGAGGCCCAAGTGCCGCATTTCCTTGCCCGTTTGCCGCTTACGGCGCTCGCTACCGGTCTGGCGACCAGTGTCGCCATCACCGGTGCGATCCCGGATGCGCGTGCCTCCGAACCGGCGTTTATCGCCTATGTGCGCGAGGGGCTAGACGGGTCCGATTTGGCCACTGCGCCGGGCCTTGCCCAGACCGTATCGGTCGAGGCGACGTCTGCCCTCGTCAGGACCGCCCTTGCCCCAGCTGCGCTTGTTCCTGCGACCTTCAACCCTGCCCTATTCAGCCCGGTAGACCTGAACCGGGCCGCACGCGCGCCGGTGCAGACTGCTCCCGACATCGCCGCAGCGGCACTGGCTGTTCTGGCGGCTCCGGCTCCGGTGCAACTTGCCTCGGCAAGGGGGCACGCCCCTGCTTTGCCGCAAGGTCCGATGCCTGATGGCACGTCGCTTGCAGCGGTTTTCACGGGAGCGATACCGGCCACGATTCCGAGCGCCGACCCGGAACCCGATCTGGCCGCGTCCGATGAAACCGCAGAGCTGGACCCGCCTCGGACGGCCAATGCCAGGCTCGATGCCGCCGGTGAATTGCCGCCGGTCAATGCCTCGCAGCCGCCGGTCCTCGCTGCTCCAGCCAAGCCGGTCGTGCGCTCGCTGCTCGATGGGCCAGGACCATTGTCCGCACTCCGCCCGGTTTCAGCCATGCTGGCCCGTTCCGGTGCCCCACCAGCAGCGGTGCCAGAAGCTACGGCGGAAGCCGCTGCAGGTGGCGGCGATCCGCCGGATATCGATGCGTCCCCAATTCCTGAGGCCGAAAACCCGGCTGTGGCCAAGGCCATGGCCGCAGCCGAAGCGGATCCCGATCCGGCGGCTGCGTCTGCCCCGGAAAAACCGGGCGATACAGAATCGCTGACTGACGCGATTGTCGCCTCGCTCAAGGGCAATCCGGAAATCCAGATCGCGCTCGCGCAGCAGGATGACGCGCAATACGGCGTCGATGAAGCGCGGGCCGGCTATCTGCCGCATATCGATGCGACGGCGGCGTGGGGGCGTGAATTCGCGCGCAGTGTGCCGCAGGCCCCCACGCAGCGCTATCGCAGCGAGGCGACGATCTCGCTCAACCAGAACGTGTGGGACTTCGGCGTCACCATCAACGATATCAAGCGCGCCCGCGCGGCCTTCCGGTCGGCGCAGTGGGGCACGCGCGAAAAGATCGAGGCGATCTCCTACGATATCGCCAATGCCTATCTGGGCGTGCTGCTGCAGCAGAAGCTGGTCTCGCTGACCGAAGGCGAGATAACCGCGATCAAGAAAGTCCTGCGCATCGTGACGGTGCAGAAGGATCTCGGGCTCACCACACCGGCCGATGTCGAGCGGGCGCAGACCCGGCTGGACAATATCCGCTCGCAGCTGCTCGATCGGGGCAGCGCGCTGCAGCAGGCGCGCAATTCCTACAAGCGGCTGACCGGCCATATGCCGCTGTACGCCGCAGATGTGCCCGCAGCAGGGCGGGCCTTGCCCGAAAGCGCGGACGCCGCAGTCGAGATGATCGACACGCACAGCCCGCGCCTCGCGCAGGCGGTTCAGGATCGCCGCTCGCTCGACAAGCAGTACGACAGCCAGGCGGATTCGGCGCTGCCACGTATCGGCTTCACCCTCGCGAGCGATTACAAGCAGGATGTGCTGGGTTCGACCGGCCGCGCGGTGGATGCACGCGCGATGGTAACGATCTCGTACCGGC
>CANFIV010000030.1 GCA_947446935.1 Sphingomonadaceae bacterium
CAAGCAGGGAGAGCCCGAGTGTGGAACGCAAAAACTGCCGCATGAACCGCCCAAAGGGTTGGTGGCACCGGTTGGTGACACTCGGGCCTAGTCCATAATGGTTACTATCGACTTAATTGTTATGAAAGAAATGCTTTGCGTTAAAATTTAAATATCTGAAATTAAGACATTAATCCGAGACTTCGATCCAGCATCAGCAATTGCCACAGGAGGCGGCTATAGTCGCTCTTCCCCGCGATATGCGCCTCGGCCAGTTGCGCAAGGCGCGCGGTGTCGAACCAGCCGGTACGGGCCAACTCGCCTCCAGTGGCCACGCGCCGCGCCTCGTCTGCCAGCGGACCGCGCAACCAGGCCGCAATCGGCGTAACGAAGCCCATCTTTGGCCGAAACAGGATATCGTCTGGCAGGTAGCGCCGCATCGCCTGCTTCATCAGCCACTTGCCGGTCATCCCGCGCACACGCAGACGCTCAGGCAGGCGCGCACCGAATTCGATCAACCGATGATCGAGCAACGGTTCGCGCGCCTCAAGGCTTACCGCCATGCTCGTGCGATCGACTTTGGTCAGGATATCGCCGGGCAGGTAGAATTTCAGATCCGCATATTGCGCGCGATCTAGCCCGCCGCGCGCGGGCGCACCGCGCATGAGTTCAACGAAGGGCTGTTCGGCCCTGTAATCACCACGCAAACGTTTGAATTCGCTGGAATAGAGCGAGCTGCGCAGTTCCGGCCCGGTTACTGAGAGTGCCCTCGCATATCCCTCTTCCCCGCTTGAAGCGAGGCTGAGTAGGGTAGCTTTAGCGCGCAACGGACGCGGAGCCCAATCGAGCTTGGGGTAGACCGCGCCGAGCCCGCCCAGCACCGGCCGCCGCAGCGCTGCGGGCAGAAGCCCACGCACCTGCTCCTCGCGGTGGTGGAACGTCTGGCGGCGGTAACCGGCAAAGGCCTCGTCCGCCCCGTCCCCCGAAAGCGCCACGGTCACGTGCTGGCGCGCCAGTTCACACACCCGGAACGTGGGCAACGCGGAGGCATCGGCAAACGGCTCGTCGAACATCGCTGCCAGCCGGTCCACCAGCGCGAAATCCTCCGAACCAACCGTGCGCTCATGGTGCTCGGTGCCATATTGGCCCGCGATCCGCGAGGCGTAGGCCGTCTCGTCAAGCGCGGCGACATCGAAGCCGATCGTGCAGGTCTTGACCGGCTCGCGGCTCGCTTCGGCCATCAACGCCACCACGCTCGAACTGTCGACCCCGCCCGAGAGGAATGCGCCAAGCGGCACGTCCGCCACCATGCGCGAGGTCACCGCCTCGCGCAGGTGGTGGAGCATATGCGCACCGAAGTCGGCATCGCTGCCGCGTTCACGTTCGGCGAAAGAGACGTCCCACCACTGGACTGGCCGCGGCGGCGGCGCGTCGTGGCGCAGCAGACGGTAATGGCCTGCCGGAAGCTTCTCGACCCCTTTGAGGATCGCCCGGGTATCGGGCACAAAGCCCCAGGTGAGATAGTCTTCCACCGCCAGCGGATCGAGTTCGCGGCGCAACGATGGATGCGCGACCAACTGTTTGAGTTCCGAGCCGAATACCACGCTGCCATCGGCAAGCGTGGCCATATGGAGCGGCTTCACCCCCAGTCGGTCACGCGCCAGCAGAAGCGTGCGCTGCCTGAGATCGTAGAGCGCGAAGGCGAACATGCCGTGGAGCCGTGGCAGGCAGTCCACGCCCCACTTCTGCCACGCCGCAAGGATCACCTCGCTGTCGCCATCGGTGCGGAAGGTTGCGCCCTGGGCTTGCAACTCGCGCCGCAGTTCCCTGAAATTGTAAATCTCGCCGTTGAACACGAGCATCGCCGAGCCATCGGCCGAGGCCATAGGCTGCGGCGATCCGGCAAGGTCGATGATCGCAAGCCGCAAGTGGCCAAGCCCGACCCCGGGCGCGGTCCAAACCCCTTGCCCGTCAGGCCCGCGATGCGCGGCAACCGCGCACATCCGCGCGACCCGGTCAGGATCGACGGGCTTCAGGCCCTCGGTGTGGAATATCCCGGCAATGCCGCACATGAGAGGGCGCTTACCGGACCCGCGCCATGCGGTCCATCCACGCATCGACCGGTCCGGTTGTCGCCAGGAACGCGCGGATCGCCTCCTCCGGGGTTCTACCGTCTCCAGCTTCGGCAGAGAGGATCAGCGTCATGGTCGGCCGTGCCCGCAGCAACAGGCGGTCGCGCATGTTGGCGAGCTTGAGTGCTGTATTGCTGCCTGTCAGCAGATCATCAGTCCGCAGCCATGTGACCGCAAGGCGGTGGACCGGGCCCGGCGCCTGGATCACGTCGCTTTTGGCATTGGCAAACGCCGGGCCAGGTGCCTCCCAAGCCCAGTGGCTACCGAGCGGCAAAGCGCCCTCACCGAAGCCGCCGGCCTCCTTGCCATCGCCCTGCTTGGCATAGAGCGCAAACGAGAGATCTACGATATGGCCTTGCCCGTCAGCATAACGGCCCGTGAGCCGGTGATCGGCACCTGTGTGGAGCGGAGTCCATTCGGCCTTGGGCGCGCTATCTGCCAAATGCCAGCCGGGTACTATGGGCAGCGCGACGTGATCGGGCATCGGAGCAACCATGCGATTGGCGGCTGTGCTCCAGACCAGCCCCGCGAGCGCCAATGCCGCAATCGCACCCATCGCCGCGCCGAAAGGCATCGCCATGCGCTCGAGCCGGGCGATGAGAGGCGAGGCTTCGATCTTCTCGCCATCCACCAGCGGCGCATCGACCGCCCGGTCGAAGAACCGCCAGCCCGCCGCCATGACCAGCGCCATGACTACAGCGAAAAACACCCAGCCGTAGAATACGTGATCGAAGCTCGCGGCGAAGGCGATCCCGCGCTTGCCCGCTATGAAGATGGTGCCCCATGCACGCACCCCGTTGGCGAGAACCGGAACCACGACTGAGAGCGCCATGAACGCGGCGCGACGGGGCCAGCTCTTGAAGCAGACATTGCAGACGAGAACGCCGTAAGCGACCATGGCAATGAGGAATTTTACGCCCGAGCAAGCCTCCGCCACCTCGAAGTATCCGAAGCGCGTGGAGATGAAGACGCCGTCGATGGTCGCGGGCACTTGCGTGAGCGCCAGAATGGCCATCGTGAGTTTCGCTGTGATCGTCTGGAGGAACGGGATCATCTCATCGCCGAACGGCACCAGCGTGAGCATATAGCCCAGCGGAAACAACTGCGCCGCTGCGACGCGGGGGCCGAGCAGCGCCAGTACCGCACCCTGAAGCATGACCACGACGGCCAATTGCCGCGCAAGGTTGAGACCGGAGAAATCGCCGAGCACCCAAAGCATCGTTGCGCCGCCCACAACGACGAGCCCCGGCCACCAGGCCGAAGGCACCAGCCGCGCGGTCTCGGTGCTGCGTTGCAGGACCAGCCAGATCAGGATCGGCGGAATCAGCAGGATGTGGTTGTAGGTGGAGCTGTCCCACCATTGCCAGGCCATATCGCGCCAATCACCCAGGAACAGCGCAATGAGCCCCAGCCAGACCACGGCGAGCCGCGCAAGCGGCATGTGCCAGTGCGCTGGAATGCGGGGCTTCAGCGGCAGGGGCGAAGGAATGGTGGACGCTTCAGGCTGCATCGGCAGACCCTTCCAGCAGCGCGCCCAAAGGTGCGAGCACGCGGTCCCAACCGCATTCCTCGATAACAAAGCACCGCGCGGCCGTGCCCATGGCTTCGGCGGCGGGCCTGTCCTTCAGCAGCACCAAGGCGCTCGCGGCAAGCGCATCGGGCGTTTCGGCGAGCGCAAAATGGACGCCACCCGTGCCGCCGATACCCGTTGCGGCGGCAGGCGTCAGCAGCACTGGGCGCGCCATGGCCATGGCCTCGAGCACCTTGTTCTGAACGCCGCGTGCGATCATCAGCGGCGCGGTGACAATGTCCGCACCCGAATGCCACGGGCGCACATCGGGGACGGGTCCGGTCACGATGGTGCCGTTCAATCCCGCCAGCGAGCGCACTGCAGCCGTCGGCGCACGGCCCACGATGGCGAACCGGGCCTCAGGATGGACCTGACGAACCTGCGGCATGACCTTTCGCGCGAAAAGATCGACTGCCTCGATATTGGGCGGGTAGTCCATCTGCCCGGTGAACACGATCGAGGGGCCGCCGCTTTGCAGCTCTTCGGCCGGTACAGTCTCGGCCGGATCGAAGAACTCCGTATCGATCCCGTTGCCAAGAGCGCGCACGTCAGGCGGGGCACCCTTCCCCAGCCGGCTTTCGAACAACGCGCGTTCCTCGCGCGAAATAAACAAGCTGGTGGTGGCCCGGCGCGCTGTGGCTTCCTCGAACCGGCGCATCAGCCGCGCCTCGCGCGCATAGAGCAGCCGACGGGCGAGCGCCCCGGTCTGGGCGTAGGCTTCGAACTTGGCCGAATCGACATCGACAAAGTCCATCACCACGCGGCCCCGGAACGCCGCGGGCACATATTGCGCCATCTGCCCTGAAAAGACGAAGATCGCCGCAATCGGCCGGGTTTCCAGCACATGCGCGACATAGCGCTGGAGCTTCGCCGATGCGAACGCAGCGAGGCTGACGGGCTTGCCCTGCCCCAATGCCTGAAGCGCGGCGAGC
The DNA here is from genome assembly GCA_947446935.1 of Sphingomonadaceae bacterium. Taxonomy (GTDB): domain Bacteria; phylum Pseudomonadota; class Alphaproteobacteria; order Sphingomonadales; family Sphingomonadaceae; genus Novosphingobium. The sequence continues at coordinate 4,614 of CANFIV010000030.1, forward strand.
GGCAACGGCGCGGTGCGGCGCACGAGGCAGTGGCTCGCGGCCAGCGCAGCGAGTTCACCTTCCTGCGCCATGTCCGCTGCGTCGTCCGCCAGTGCACCGACATGGACCGGCGCGATCCCCGCGATCCGCCGTAAGAGATGGTTCGAGCGAATCTTGTCGCCGCGATCAGGCGGAAACGGCACGCGGTGCGCCAGGAAGAGGATCTCGCTCATGCGAGGCCGTGAGCAATCAGCGGGCCGAGGCGATTGGCGATGGGCAGCGGCAGCTTCTGCCACAGCGCGATCTTGGCCTTGTAGCGTGGGGAAAGCGGATTGACGTCGCGCGGTGCCGCGCCATCAGCAGCCCATGTGGCATAGCTTAGCGGTTGCGGCTCGAAACCCCAATTGCGCTTGAAGTGATAGGCCCCGGTATTGGCCTTCGAGCGGCCGAAATCGAAACTGTCGCAGCCCCGCGCGCGGGCATGACACATCAGTGCATAGTACATGACATCGTTCGCGCGCAGGCTGCGCGCCGCATGCACCCCGCCGCCCCAATAGGGCATGACTGCGCCGCGATGATAGAGGCTGAGCACGCTCGCCACAGCCTGCCCTTCGTGCAGCACAGTCAGGATATCGGCGTCCTCACCGAAAGCATCAAGCACCGCAGCAAACAGCGCGCGCGGGAACACCGGGGTGCCGAGATTCCGGACAGATTCGGCATAGACAGCATAGTGCATCGCCCGGTCGGTCTCGCTGCGCCCGATGCGCACTTCCATCGCGTTTGCGAGGCCTTTGCGCACTTCGGCGCGCTGTTTGCGCGGGATTGCAGTGAGCTGCGCTTCATCATCAACAGCAAGCTTGGTGACGAAACCGGCATGGCTGTCCTGCTTGACGTGCCACGCGCTATCCTCCGGCATCGCGCCGCCGCGCAGTTCGATGGTCGGGCAACTCAGCCGCTGCGCGAGTTCGCTGGCAGCGGCGAACATTTCGGGAGCTGCCCCCGCATCGCCGAGCAGCCCGCCGCCTACGGCAAAGCCGGTCGATACCAAAGCACGGCCGAACAGCGGCGAACCCACCGCATGCAGGGGCAGCAGCGCGGCGATGTCTCCCCCATGCTCGGCGAGCAACACATGCGCCTTGTGCCCGGTCGCGCGGGTCACCGCGTCCATCCATTCAGGCCGGTGGAACGGGGTTGCATCCGCTGCCTCGGCGACAAAGCGCAGGATCGCGGCGCGGTCGCCCGGATCGGCGAGCCGGACCCGAGCAAGCGCAGGATAAAACGGCGCGTTCATGCCGCAATGCTTTCGGCATCGAGTCGCGCGGCCTCCGCCGCCACGACCGCGTCCATGCGGCCCCAGCTGAATGCCCCCAGCAGGTGTTGCAGCTTTCCGGCCATGACGGCGAGATTGGTATAATGCCTGAGGCGCGAGCGCAGCGGCGCATCGGTCCGGCGCGGCTGGCTGGGGTCAATCTCCCACGGGTGGAAATAGAACACGGCCGGGCGCCGATCACGCGTATTGACCCGCTCCACCGCCCAGCGCGAAACTGCATAGGGCAAGAGACGGAAGAACCCGCCACCACCCGCCGCCATGCGCCGTCCGGCGATTTCGGCCGTGGTCACCGGCACCTCGATCAGGCCGGAGCCCGCCACGGGACGGAACGCAAAGCGCGGCGCCTCGCGCCAGCCGTAGTGATCGTGGACAATGGGCGCGACGCTGGAAGAATAGGCATAGCCGTGCCGCGCCAGCACCTCGTGCGCCCAGGGCGTGCGCGCATCGATTGAAAAGCTCGGCGCGCGGTAGCCGGTTACAGTTGAGCCGCTGGTCTGTTCAAGCACATCACGCGCGCGGGCGATGTCCTGGCCAAAGACCGCCTCGCCGAGTGTGAACACACGGGCATGATCCCAGCCATGGCTGGCGATCTCATGACCCGCCTCGGCGATGCGCCGCATCATCATTGGATGACGTTCCGCCACCCAGCCAAGCGTGAAGAACGTCGCCTTCACGTCCGCATCGGCAAACAGCTGCAGGATCTTGTCGCAATTGCCCTCGACCCGGCGGTCCAGCCCTTCCCAGTCGCTGCGCGCAATGACATGCTCGAACGCGCCGACCTGGAACCAGTCCTCAACGTCGACCGACATGCCATTCAGCACGGTCTTGCAGGTAACCGGAGGAATTGGGCTCGCGCCGGACATGGCGTCGTCGGTCCTTTCAAACAGCGCAGGGTCAGGCAGCGCAGGGTCAGGCAGCGCGGCGGGGCGCTTCGCTTTCAAGCCATTCGATCAGCATCGTCAGGACATGACGGATTGCCTGCTCCTGCTCGGCCCCGCGCGCCTCGAGCGCGACTATGCGCTCCTGCATGGCAGCGAGCGTATCGGTCAGGGTATCGAGCCGTGAATCCGTCGTGGATGCAGCAGCAGCGGCAGAAGGCATATCAGCCAGCTCGATCACCGCCTTCTGCAGCTCGAATATCTGCTCGCCGTGCGCGGCAAGTGCCTGATGAAGCCCGGCAAGGCTCGTAAGGACGGTCGCCGACACAGGCTCCGCAGCGGCGGGTGTAACCGGGGCGGGAACCGGTTGCGGCGAAGCGGCTGGTGGAGCAAGCGGTGCGGGTGCCTCCGGATCGGCCAACGTGCCGTCACGCTCCAGATCGGCGATCACTTCTTCCAGCATGGCAGTATCAATGCGCGCGCGCTGTTCAACTGCGCCCATCAGCAATATTCGGCCGACGACCTGGTTGATCCGGCGCGGCAGGCAGCCTGTCGCGCGGCCAAGGTCCGCAAAGACACGGTTGTCGAACGCGGGGTTGCCGCTCCAACCCACGCAAGCCAGGCGGTGCAGCACATAGGGCCCGACTTCGTCCGGCTCCATGGCATCGAGATGATGGGTCGCGATCACCCGCTGGCGGAGCTGCTCAAGGCGCGGCGAAGTCTGCAGCAGATCGCGGAATTCGGGCTGACCGAGCAGCAGAATCTGCAACAGCGGATGCGAACCAAGCTGGAAATTGGAGAGCATACGCAGCTCTTCAAGTGCTTCGATTTCAAGGTTCTGCGCCTCGTCCACCACCAACAGGCAGCGGCGGCCCGCGCGCGCTTCCTCGTGCAGGAACGCCTCGATCAATGCCAGCGCGCTCGCCTTGTCGTGGCCATCAATGGCCAGCCCGAAGGCGCGCGCCGCCATATGCACCAGTTCCTGGGCATCGAGCCGGCTGGTGACGATCTGCGCCGCGGTCAGCCGCTTGCGGTCGATCGTGGCGAGCAAATGCGCAGCGAGCGTCGACTTGCCCGCACCAACTTCGCCCGTGATGACGATGAAGCCCTCGCCCTGCGCCAGCCCGTAGCCGAGATAGGAGAGCGCCTTGCGGTGTGTGCCACTCTCGAAATAGAATTCCGGATCGGGGGTCAGTTGGAAAGGCCGCCCGGTCAGCTTGTAAAACGTGTCGTACATTGCGGGTACCCTTTAGAAATTGTAGCGCAAGCTGAGTTGACCGGTCGCGACGAGCTCGTCTTCGACCACCTTGCGGCTGATCGCATCGAGCCCGATCGCCGCACCGCCGACCAGCCGATTGGTGAACTGGCGCGATACACCAGCGTTGATGCCAGCCGCATTCACATCAGCGAGCGGCGAGGTGCCTGATTTGAACCAGCTATCGTAGACAGCCACCGTGAAGCCCGAAAGCCGGTCGATCGGCCCGGAGATTCCTGCGTTGATGTAGTAGGTCTCGTCAGAACGACCATTGGCGCCTTCCAGCACAGTGCCGCGCGCGCCGATGAAGGTCCGGCGCATATAGCCCCCGCCAAGGCCCATGCGCAGGCGTCCGGCGCTATGGCTGTAGGCCGCCGACACGCCCCGGCTGCGGAACGAGGCCGAGGACAGCGAACCCAGCGCGCCATTGACGCAGCCGCCACCCTTCGCGCCGGAAGCGCAGCCCGAGATATCACCGCTGAACGGATTGCGTTCTGTGGTGAAATCGGTGGGCAACCCGCGCACGGCATCGCCCACGCTCGAACCGAAACCAGTTACGCCATCGAACACGTTTATATTCAGCGAGTTGCGGACATTTGGAGTGTAGGAAAGCGAGCCATAGTACGTCATGCTGTCATAGCGGTGACCGACAAAGGCGCTGAGCGAGGTGCGACGGCTTGGCCGCCACATCACGCCGACATCCCAGGTGAAACCCGTAACGTCATATGCAATCGTGCGTGGCTTGCTCTTGTCTGTAACGTAACGACCATCGCTGCCGATGATCGGCACACCGCCGGGACCACGCACCGCATCGCGTGAAGAAACCTTCACGTCCTGATACCCGGCATCGCCGATCAGCGCGACCGCCAAGTTTACCGGCACGGTCACCTGCACCCCGCCGCGCAGTTCGCGCACGCGCTGATCGAGGTTCGAGATGTCTTCATGGCTGAAACCGCCGCTCGCAGTAATGCCGATCGGCAGCACCGTGCCCGGGGCGATACCTGCCGAAACCTGCGCCGCTTGAGCCACGGAATGGTCGAAGATGCCGCCCTGCGATTGCGGCACGCCGGGCACCGTAATGCGCGGCGTGTTCACCTTGGTATAGCCGACTAGATAGGAGCTCTTCACCGCAACTTCGCCCACGTGGGTCGAGAGCGCGGGGCCTGCATAGAGCGAATAGACTTGCGCAACTCGGTCACCGGTCTCGACCGAACCGAGGCTGGAGGCCCCGCTCGATTCGAACCTCGTG
>CANFIV010000031.1 GCA_947446935.1 Sphingomonadaceae bacterium
CCCGCTGATCAAAGAGGGTTCCGTTGCCAACGCGGTCAAGGCCCTCGATTGCATGATCGCGGCCTGCCCGCCCGCGCTTAAGGATGTGCGTCAGCGCGCCAGCCTGCTCGCGCGCCTCGGCGCTTGGGACGCAGCGATTGCCGATGCGGACCTTGTGGTAGCGGGTGATCCGGCCGATCCTGTGGCACCCGTCCTGCGCCTCCAGTATCGCCTGCAAGCTGGGCGTTCTGCGGAGGCCGCTTCGATAGCCGAGACGATGTCGGCGGCCGTGCACGACGATCGTTTGCAGATTTTCATGCTGCTCGCCCTGCTGCGCGAATCGCGGTTCGAGCAGGCGGGGACCCTCGCCGAACAGATTAAGGTGGAGACGGTGAGCGATCCCGCGCTGGCCGGTGCCATTGTCCAAGCCCTGTTCCGCGCCGAGCGGCATGGCGCGGCCATTGCTGCTGGCGAGGAACTTCTGGCATGCGGGCTCGACGGCGTGATGCTGCGCTCGCATCTGGCGCAAGCTTGGATTGCTGGCGGCCCGCTCCAGACCCGGTCGGCTAAGGCGATCGAGCATCTTGAGGCCGGGGTGGCGCTTGCGCCGGAAGACCTGCGCATGGTCTCGATGCTTGGCTCGCTGCTGCTGCGCGCTGGAAAGACCGAAGCGGCGCTGCCGTATTTGCGCCAGTGTGTCGAGAAGCAGCCGCATATGGGGCAAATCCGCGTGCTCTATGCTAGGGCGCTCAAGCAGGCGGGGCGGCACGAAGAGGCGGCAAACGAGTTTGTCACGATGCTTTCCACCACGCCCGACGAGGGCACCCGGTGGCAACGCTACGCTGCCGGTGCGCTGGCGCAGGCCGGGCGGCGTGATGAGGCGGCAGACATGTTTGACGCTTGGGTCACGCGGCGGCGCGAAGGCCTGCCCGACAGTTTCAGCGAGGGGCTAGAAGCGCTGTGGAACAAGCTTGACGAGGTCAAGGTGCCCCAGTTGCGGCTGGACTGGGCGTGGTCGCTGCGCGATCCGGATTGCCAGCTCGGCCGCGAGGAGTGGGATCGCCGCGCCAAGTGGGGGCATCTGGCCGATCACTTCCTGCTCGATTGGCTCGAATGCCGGGACGCGCAAGTCGAAGAGGCAATGTACCACTTTGCCGACGAGCTCGATTTTCTTGAGCAGTTCACCATAGAGGCCCGCGCCCGCGCGCCCGGCAAGGGTGTGGTCTATGCGTCTGCCCATGTCGGGGCGATGTACTTCGGCCCTTTGTCGCTGGAACTTATAGGCGAACGCTCGCGCTGGGTCGCCTCGACCCCCAGCGTGGCGCGAACCGCCTATTCCGAAACCCTAATTTCGACCAGCGACCAGACGGAAACGCAAGTCGTGCGCGCGTTCATGCAGGCGCTGAAGCAGGATTGCATCGTGGTGATCGTGGCCGATGGCGCGATTAATCTGGCTGCACCGCGTGTTGAATTTGAAGGGCAGGACGTCACCTACTCGCAGTTCGCAGCGCGTACGGCCTATCGCATGGGTTCCCCCTCGGCATTTGTCTCACCCGTCTGGCGGCCGGACAATCATCTGGGTTTTGTGCTCGAGCACTTGCCCATGCCTGATGAGGGCGAGAGTGCCGATGCCTACGCCGAGCGTTGGCAGGCGGCCTATTTCAGCCACTTGCGCCGGTTCCTTGCTGGTAATCCGGAAAACCTGCGGCTTTCGGGCGGAATTTGGCGGCATATCCGCTAGCGCGGAGGGAGCCCGGTCATCGGTTGCCGGGGTCGCTCTTCAGCAGGATCCGGGCCGATGCCGGCTGCAGACTGACCGTGCCGACCGCGGGTTCCCGGTCCAGACCCGCCCAGGTGCCAAGCGAAAGGTGATAGGTCATGGTCGCCTTCGACGAGGGATTGACTAGCACGATCCCCCGCGTGAACGTGCGGGCCCATCCGCCGCCCGGCACTTCGACCGCCGGACCGACCGGCGCCCCGACAGGCGGATTAAGGCTGGCCGGATAGTGCAGCTCGGGCGTGCGCACCCCGTTCTTTACTGCGCCAAGATAGCTTTGTGGCCCGCGCGTGAGCAGGAAATTGCCGACAATCCACTGCGCCTCGTCGTCGCCGAGATCGTCTGGAAAGGCGCAAGTCTTTTCGAGTGCGACCCATGCCATGCGTTGTGCTGCCCAGCGTGCGGCGTCGAACTTGGCCCGCCAGGTTTCGTCGGTCACCAGCGCGGTGCAGCCGCGGCTCGTTCCTGCTTCCTCCAGCCAGATATCGCCCAGCGCGATCAGCCTGCGGGTGATGTCCGCGTCGTCCGGGTTGACCGAGGCGTTCAGCGCCAGCAGGCCGCCGCGCGCGTGAATCTCGTCCGCCAGCCATTTGACCCAGTCCATCACCGCCTGCTCGTAGACGGGATCCTTGCCCTCGCCCGAAAACAGCTGGACCCACTGGCCATTGCGATAGACGCCACAGCGCCGGCCGCCATTGCGCAGGCTTACATTGTCGAGCGCAATGACGCGCTGGCCCGATTTGAGCGCCGGGGCAATGAACGTGTTGAGGATATATTCCCGCACGGCGGGGTTGGTCGTGTCGATAGGCGCATAGGCGCCCCACTCATAAGTGAAGAGGGGCGCAGGCGTGGTCCTGTCGCACTTGTAGACAATCTCATCGGGCGCGTTCTGAGCATACCACTCGGCTGTGTGGCTGCGGTTAAGATCGCGGTCGATGGGATAGTAGAAGCTGCCGATGGCGCGGCTGTGCGGCGCCGATCCGCCCCAGACGAAGCCGACTTCGCTGCCCGTCTGCGATGTGTCGATCTGGCGGTTGTCGGTCATCTGGGCGAAAGTGATGCGATCCTCTGGCAGCATCGGAAAGCCCTTGGTGCCGGCGTGGGGCTCATCATTGCCGCTGTCCGGCTGCGGCTCGGAGGGTTGGGGGGCCGAGGTCTTCGGATCAACTGGCTGTTCAGTCTGCGGTGCCTCTCGGGCCGTCAAGTGCGAAGCAATGCGTTTGGCCCAATTCGTCGCGTCGGCCCGAGTGTCTGCCATCGCGGTGCAACCGCTGGTCGCAAGCAGCAGTGCTGTGGCGGCGAGCAGGAAACGCGAAGTCCGGGAAAGCCCTGCGCGGGGGGCAATGGGGGGCTGAATCGGCATTGTAGTAGTTTTACTCCAGATCGGCGATGCAGCCATTGCGGAGTGCGCCGGGCACTCCAAGTCGTTTCTGGTCCTATCGCTCACGTCGCACACCAGCGATGAACGCGGGCTGAGCGCTGCGCTAGAAGGGCGACGTTCAAAGCCCAGACGAGGTGTGGCACCGGGCAGGCAGCAGGGGCCGATTTGTGGTGGACGCTTCCGGGCAATTGCGGCAGAGAAGCCGCGCTGTTTACAAGGACGTTCTCGCGAATATGGGTATCGAAGTGCCGCGGATTCAGCCCCGTGTCCGATGGTTGAACGCCCGCAGTGAGCGCGATTTTGCGACCTTGCACGAGCTGGTCGAGCCCATTCTGGCGCGCAATCCGAAGGATCTCTTCGTCCGCCGCCGGTATGCGCGTCTTTGCGAGATCGAGGGTCAGACCGCCCGCGCCGAACCGCACTGGGCCGCGCTTGTGGATGCGGATTCGGCTGATTTCGAGGCAGCGTTCCATCGTATGCGCAATGCTGTGGCGAAGGGCATGGACCCGGCCTCCGCCGCCGCTGCGGCTGCGCCTAATGCGAATGCCTGCTTCCACGGCGCACTAGCCGATGCCTTGGCCGAACCCACGCCCGTGCTGGACGGCGAATTCAAGCACATTGCCATCTGCGGCGCGTCTTTTTGCGGAAGCACGCTGGTCGATCGGGTGCTGGGCGGTCTGCCGGGTGTCAGGAGTATTGGTGAATCCCACTGGATTACCAAAGTTCGTCTCGCCACCGGCTATGGTGAGGCGGCGTGGTCCGAGCCTTTGGCCGACGCTCGCTTCGTGCCATGCACAGTCTGCGGCGGGCGTTGTGAAGTGCTGACGCCGGCCTTCCGGCGTTCGCTGGCCGCCGATGCCGCCAACTGGTACCGCAAGATTGCCGCTCGGCTCGATACGCGCGTTCTGATTTCGGCGGACAAGAACCTGCGCAAACTGGTCGATCACGATCCGCTTCTGGAACTCTTCGCGCTGGTGATCTTTAAGTCGCCTGAACAGGCATGGCGTTCGCATCTCGACAAGCTACCTGTCGATCGCGACGCCGAATTCTACACGGCGGCATGCCGCGATTATATGGCCAAGTGGCGCATCAGCTACCGCCCTTTCCTCGATCACTTTAAGCCTCAGGGCAAAGTCGTTTATCTAAACTTCGACGCATTTACGCGCCATCCCGCACCATTGTTGCGCGCGGTGTGTGACAGGTTCGGCCTGCCGTTCGCCGAGAGCGTTCTCACCACCACGGTACCGGGGCATGCAATCGGCGGCAACGGTCGCTCTATGCGCCGGCTGCGCGACAAGGACTACGGCGTGGAGATTCTACCTCTTCCGGACTCAGCGCTTGATCCCGAACATGCCGCGATCATTGCCGGCGACGAGGCTGCGCAAGCAACCTGGCGCGAAATGCTTGCCTTGCATACAGCTCTCGCCGAGCAGGTCCCCGGCTGACATTCGATTGTCATTTCCTTTGCCCAAAGGCTCCCATCCATGATCCGTAACCGTGTCGAACCAAAGCCGCTTCCCAAAGTGCGCCCCTCCCACTTGCCCGGCATATTCGGGAAGTTCGAAGATGTCGTCTGTGCTGCGATCAAGAGCCTCGAGGCCACAACCGAACCGTTCAACCAGGAGAAGCTGAAGCTTTTCCGTTTTATCCTCGCCCGGGTCGATACCGAGAAATACGGAGCGATGCAGGAAATTCAGCTCGCCGACGGCAAGCTCAATCTGGCGACGGACATCGTCAAGTACATCGATCCAGTCGGCTGGTTCGAGAGCAAGCTGCGCGCCGCGCTGCTCGTCGGGCTCGATAAACGCGCACCGCTCGAGATTCTCGATATCGGCACAGGGCCTGCCCATTTTCCGGTCATCGCTGAATTCTACGGCCACAAAGTGCTCGGCACCGATCTGCCCTATCGCACCACGGGGAAGTTGGAGCGCGGCCACATTTATGACGCGCTCGCGGAAATCTATGGCGTGCGCCGCATCCCGCTCAAGGTTCTGCCATTCACGCCGCTGCCCCTGCTGGATCAGCGCTACGATATGGTCACCGCCTTTCTCGCGGCCTTCAATCTCGATGCCGAGAAGAAGCCTTGGACGACCGAGGCGTGGACGTTCTTTCTGAACGACCTCCATCGCAACGTGCTGACCGAAAACGGCGAGTTGTTCATGAGTCTCGCCGACGAAAAGCTGACCGACGAGGTCTGGGCGTTCCTCAAGGCGCATGCGGTGTTTTCGAACGACACTTCGAAACAAATCCACATCATCGATTTCTCGCGCTTCGGGGGCTAAGCTCCCGGCGCAGGGCCTCTCCGCAGTGAGCGGGAATACCGTTGCCTGCCGGCAGAGTGTTGGGCTAGATACTCTGCGCAAGGGTGGCAGGACAGTGAGGATATGGGTTTGACAGGTTCAGCGCGTCCTTTTGGCTTGGCTCCAACCGCCTGTTCCAGCCTTCGAATTGTTGCCGTTCTTGCACCCGTGCTGGTGTTGAGCGCGTGCGCACTGCCGCGCAGCGGCCCATCGGAACGTGATTTTGCCCGCGCGGATGCCGATCGTTCGATCCGGTTGGTCGAGGCGACCATGGCGGACGCGGCGACAACGCGCCAACCCCAGTCCGCCGGTTTTGATCCGGCCTGGCGCGTGGCCAGCGCGCCCATGTTTTCCGCGATCGGGGTCGGCGATCAACTGACGGTGACCCTGTTCGAGCGTGACGGCCTCAACGTGTTTGCAGCCGCGCCGGACGGTTCCTCGCGCTTCGAAGGGGTTGTGGTTGATTCGACAGGATCGATCCAGTTGCCCTACATCGGCCGCGTCTACGTCGTGGGCCTAAGCCCCGCGGAAGCCCGCAGCGCGATTTTGCGCCCTTTGCGGCGCCTCGCGCTCAGCTCTGATGTCACCGTGTCGGTGACGGACCGCCGCAGCGAGATCGTCACGGTGCAGGGGGATGTGACCAAACCCGGCCCGGTCCCTCTGGCACCGCAGGCCAGCCGCCTCTCGGCAATCCTGGGTCTGGCCGCGCCGACGACAGCCAATATCGAGCTGGCTACGGTCACCGTCCGCCGCGATGGCCGCAATGCAACACTGCGCCTGTCCGATCTCTATGATCAGCCGCAGGACGATATCGCGCTCAGGGGTGGCGATGTCGTCATCGTGCGTTCGGCCCCCGGCGCGGTCAACGTGCTCGGTGCGGCCGGTATTCAGGGCCGGGTCCGGATCACCAAGCGCAACTACAGTGTGGTTGATGCAGTCGGCGATGCGCGCGGTCTCAACGATTCGCTGGCCAGCCCCGCGTCGGTCTACGTGATGCAACTGGGTTCGCCCGACGCGGTCACGACCGGAACGCCGCGCGTCTATCACTTCGATTTCCGCAATCCCGCGCAGATCGCAGTTGCGTCCGCCTTCGCGGTGCAGGATGGCGATGCGATCCTGATTTCCAACGCACCCTTTGCCCAGTCGCACAAGGTACTCTCCGCGTTCAGCGGCGTGCTGAATACAGCGCGGTCAGCCACCGCCTTGACGCCCTGAGCCGGCCGGGTGGCAAGCAACGAAGACCGGATCGCCAAGTGGCGCGAACGCCGCGAGGCTGAACGCGCAGCGCGCGAAGCGCACGGCGATCTGCCCACCGAATTGGCGCTTGTCGCCGCGCGCGCAGAGGACCTCGCCACAGGCTCGAGCGAGGATCCCGAGCCGATCTTCGCACTCACTATGGAAGTGCTGCGCCGCTTGCCCAGCGCTACTATCGGCGATCGCCGCGCGGTGTTCGATGCGCTCGCGCGCGGGATCGAACGCGGCATCGACAAAGCCGATCCGCATTCCGACTATGCCGAGCTGCGCCGCCGCCAACTGCGCACGATCGTGCGCCTGGTGGAAGGTGATGCGCGTGCGGGTCTGCCGATCGCAGAACCAGGATACCAGCCAACCGGGTTCGAGGATGCGCTCGATCCGCTCGTCAAAGGCTATTTGCGCCGCCGCAAACGCACCGACGAGACCGAGGCCAGCATGGCGCGTCGCAAGGCGGTCCTTGCCGGTGAGGCCTATACGATTTCGGTTCCTGCCGATGAGGAGGCCGATTTGCTGTTCCTGCGCGAGCGGCTAGCATTGCTGGATGCGATGCGCGGCCCCCGACCGGGGCGCCATGATCGCCCCAATCTGCGCGCGGTCTTCGCCTTGCTCAACTATCAGTTCGTGTTGCTCAAGTCTGAAAGCCGCCTTGCGCTGGCGTGGACGCTAATCGGGCCTGCGGTGCTCATGGGGCTGCTAGCAACCGCCTATCTGCTCACCGGCATCCATTCGATCCTGAACATGGATGTGCCAACATTCGCGATGATCGGTGCGACTTCGTGGTTTATGCTGCGCAACGTCATCTTTCGCACCACGGCTTCGTTTTTCTCGCAGCGCACCATGCTCACCTTCCGGGCGTTCAATCCCGCGCTGATCGGGCTCACGCAGGGCATGATCTATATGCTCTCCTATGTTCCGGTCTATCTGGCGCTGATCATCGTGGGGCACATAGCCGGCCTGTTCACATTGCCCAGCGACATTCCTAGCGTGGTCTTCTGGATTGTCTGCATTGGTCTGTCGGGGCTGGCGATCGGTACGATTTTTGGGTCGATCTCGGTCGTCTGGCCCTATTTCCCGCGCTTTGCGCCGGTGATCGAGCGCGCCTTGCAGATCGTCTCGAGCGTCATTCTGGTGACCGAGCAGCTTCCGGCCGATTATCGGCCCTATCTGCTCTGGTCGCCGCTGGCGCATGCGATGCAACTCCTGCGGTCAGCATACTTCGAGGGGTACAAGTCAGAAGACGCCAGCCCGCAATACTTCTTCATCGGCTTCGGCGTGCTGGTCATCGTGGCTGTCGCCGCGCAATGGTCGGTGCGTCCGCGCTCCGTGCCGCTTTAGGGCTGGCCGATGATCGATCTCATTGATGTTTCTGCGCAGACCGAGGTGTACGGGCGGGACGTGGCCCTGTTCACCGAGACCAATTTTTACTTGCCCCCCGGGCGCTATGCCCTGCTCTCGAAAACCCCGGAATATCATAAGGCGGTGGTTGATGTTCTCGCCGGGCTGCACCAGCCTAGGCAGGGCCGCGTTGCGATCGCGGGATCGGTTTCCTGGCCGATCGGTCGCAGCACGCTGGTGCGCGGCAAGGCGACCGGGATCGATCTGATCAATCTGGTTGCCGATCTCTATGATCTTGATCGCGGCTATGCGGGCGATGTCGTAACAATGTTGGTCTCGCGCCCTGAATATGTGGCCCAGCCGCTCGAAAGCTGGCCGCCGCCCGCGCGGCAGGAATTCACCTTTGCGCTCGGGCTCATACCCGAGTTCGACATCTATGTGATCGATGCGCCCATTCCATTCGAGGAATCGCGCTTTACCCGGTTATGGCAGGCCTTGTTCGAAGAGCGATTGGTGGGCAAGACGCTCATCCTGTCGTCGATTCGACAGAAGCAGATGCTGGACTATTGCGCAAAGGGCCTGATCTATGGGCGCGCCACGCTCAGCATCGAACATGATCTTGAACAGTGCATCGAGCGGTTTCCTGCCCGTCCGGCGCGTGAAGAGCTTGGGGTGACAAGCGATGTCGGAGGCTACGATGACGGCGAAGTCCTTTTCTGAGGATATGGACAGCGCAGCGCAGGAGGATGCGGGCGGTTCGCGCGCGCTGGTGATCGCGCGCGGCGTGCGCGAGCGGACGCAGCGCGACCGTCGCCGGCGCCAGTGGCTTTCGGTGCTGATCGTGGTCGGTTCTGTGCTCGTTGCGTTGGCTTGGGGCGCGTTCATCGCCCAACCGCGCTTTGCGGCGGAAACCCGTTTTTCGGTGCGCGGCAGTTCGCCCGCGCAGGCTTCGTCTGGTGCACTTGGCAACGTGCTTGGGAGCGGGGCCGGGGCCTCCGCCGGGGTCGGCTTCGTCGATGGTTATGCAGTCAACGATTTCCTCAAGTCGCGCGATTGCATGCAGCAACTCGCCAAGCGCGTGAACCTGCCGCAGCTGCTCGATGTTGCGCCCTCTGCGGGGACCGAGGCGCTTTATCAGGCCTATCGCGATACCGTCGCGGCCAAGTTCTTCATGGTCGAGCAGGAGAACGTGATCGAGGTGAGCGGCTTCGCGCCCGATCGCTCGAACAGGATCGCTAAGGAACTGCTCA
>CANFIV010000032.1 GCA_947446935.1 Sphingomonadaceae bacterium
AATGAGCGCGTGGTCATGCGGGCAGGGGGCTTCCTCAATCCGGGCGATCCAATTCGGCCTGTGGTGGTGAAGCCGTCCGCTGCCGTCCAGCGCCCCGGTACGTAAGCCGGGAAGGCATCCATGAATTTCCGCAACATTTCTGCCTGGTCGATCCGCAACCCAGTTGTCCCGATCGTCATGTTTCTTGGCCTGACACTGGCCGGAATCGTCGCCTTCATGGGCATGAAGGTGCAGGATCAGCCCGATATCGAATTTCCGCTGGTGATTGTCACGATCTCCCAGCCCGGCGCCGCACCGACCGAAATCGAAAACCAGATTACCCAGCGCATTGAATCTGCCGTCCGGACCATCGCCGGGGTTGATACGCTGAGCTCGACGGCGACCGAAGGCTCAAGCCAGACGATGGTGCAGTTCGTCATCGGGACAGACATCAATTCGGCGGTGAACGAGGTCAAGAACGCGGTCGATCAGGTGCGCGGCGATTTGCCCGAGGGCATTCTCGAACCGCAGGTGATCAAGGCGCAGACGTCCTCCGATCCGATCGCTTATTTTGCGGTTTCGGCGGATGACATGACGATCGAGCAGTTGTCGTGGTTCATCGACGATAGTGTGCGCAAGCGGCTGCTTTCTGTCCCGGGCATGGCGGAAGTGGATCGCAACGGCGGGGTGAACCGCGAGATCGCTGTCACGCTCGATCCGATGCGGATGAAGGCCCAGGGCGTAACCGCCACCCAGGTCAACGCAGCCCTGCGTCAGGTCAATCTCAATGCCGCCGGCGGCCGCGCCGAAGTGGCCGGATCGCGTCAGGCCGTGCGCGTGCTGGGCAATGCTGCCACGGCCTTTGATCTCTCGCGCACCGAAGTCGGGATCTCGGGTGGCCGCACCGTGCGTCTCTCCGACGTTGCGGATGTTCGGGACAGCTTCAGCGAGATCACCTCGATCGCCAAAAATGATGGCAAGCCGGTGGTTACCTTCAGCATAGCCCGTGCGCGCGGCGAGTCCGATGTCAGCGTGTTCGACGATACGGTGAAGGAACTGCACAAGATCGAGCAGGAGCAGGGCAACAGGGTTCACTTCACCCAGCTGTTTTCGAGCGTCGGCTATACCAAGGAACAGTACCAATCCTCGATGTCGGCGATGGTCGAAGGTGCCGTGCTCGCCGTGATTGTGGTGTTCTTCTTCTTGCGCGACTGGCGCGCGACCATTGTCTCGGCCATCGCGATCCCGCTGTCCTCTATTCCCACTTTCTGGCTGATGAGCGTGATCGGGTTCACGCTGAACACGATGTCGTTGCTCGCGCTGGGCCTTGTCGCTGGCGTACTGGTCGATGATGCGATCGTGGAGATCGAGAATATCGTGCGCCACATGCGCATGGGTAAATCAGCGTATCAGGCATCGATCGATGCGGCCGACGAAATCGGTCTCGCGGTTGTCGCCACGACATTCTCGATTGTCGCGGTGTTCCTGCCTGTCGCGCTCATGCCCGGGGTTTCTGGTCAGTTCTTCAAGAATTTCGGCCTGACCGTGGTAATCGCGGTGCTGTTCTCGCTACTGGTCGCGCGTATGATTACGCCGATGATCGCCGCCTATTTCCTGCGGGCGCATGGTGAGGCGGATCATGGCAATGCGCCATGGATCGGGCGCTACATGAAGGTGTTGCACTGGTCGCTGGATACGAGCGGCGTTGCGGCCTACCGCGCTCTGCATCCGCGCCGCTGGTTCCGGGCGCGGCTGCGCGATCATCGGCTTTGGATGATGGGCGTCGGCCTTGGCGCGCTGGGACTTACGGGCGTGCTGTTTGTTTTGGCCCCATCGCAATTCTTCCCCGATACCAACAGCGATTTCAGCCGCATCAGTATCGAGATGGTCCCGGGCACCACGATCGAACAGACCGAGCGCAAAGTCGATGAGGTCCTCGCGCTGGTGAAGGATGAGCCCGAGATCGACGTGGCGCTCGAACGGATCAACGAGGGTAACGGCCGGGTCTTCATTGAGCTCAAGAAGAGCCAGTGGTCGCTCTTCGGCGGCGACAATCTGCGATCCAGTGTGGAATTCGAGCGTGCGTTGACCCCGCGCCTTCAGAAGGTGGCCGATGCACGGGTCAGCTTCATGAAGCAGAACGGCGGCGGCCCCGGCGGTGGTTCGGGGCGTCCGATCAGCGTGATGCTCTCCGGCTCGGATCCCGACCTCCTCCAGAAGACGGCGCAGACGCTGGTCGAGCAGATGAGCCAACTCAAGGTCGTGGTTGGACCGCGGATCAGCGCCGACTTGCGCCGACCGGAAATTGTGATCACGCCGCACCTCGATCTTGCCGCCTCGCTCGGCGTGACAACCCAGGAACTCAGCCAGGTCATCCGTATCGCTACGCAGGGTGAGATCGACCAGAACAGCGCGAAGTTCTCGCTGTCTGATCGTCAGGTACCGATCCGGGTCAAGCTGCCGGTGGATTCGCGCCGCGACCTCGCCACGCTGCAGAACCTGCCCGTGCCCACGACCAGCGGCGGGACCGTCCCGCTGTCACGCGTGGCGAACATCGGCTTTGGCTCGGGCCCCACCAGCATCCAGCGCTACAATCAGAACCGCCGCGTGTTTGTCGGGGCAGATCTGCCAGAAGGCGTGGTCAAAGGCACCGCCGATGCCGCGATCAAGAACCTGCCGATCATGAAAAACTTGCCGCAGGGCGTATCCAACGCTGCCGCCGGCGAAGATCGCTGGCAGGAGGAAATGCTCTACAATTTCATGGTCGCGCTGGCCGCCGGCGTGCTGCTGGTGTTCTCTGTTCTGGTGCTGCTTTATCGGCGCTTTATCTCGCCGCTGGTGAACATGGGCTCGCTGTTCCTCGCTCCGCTGGGCGGTCTGCTTCTGCTGCTGGCGACCGGTCAGGCCCTTTCATTGCCGGTGTTCATCGGCGTGTTGATGCTGTTCGGCATCGTCGCCAAGAACTCGATCCTGCTCATCGACTTCGCGATCGAGGAAATGGCCAAGGGCACACCCAAGCTCGAAGCCATCATCGAGGCTGGGCACAAGCGCGCCCAGCCGATCGTGATGACCACCGTGGCGATGATCGCAGGTATGATCCCGACAGCGGTTTCACTGGGCGGTGATGCCGGCTGGCGCGCGCCGATGGGCATTGTGGTGATCGGCGGTCTGGCACTTTCGACCATGCTGACGCTCCTTCTGGTTCCTGCCGGCTTCAGCCTCGCAGACGGGCTTGAGAAGCGCGTTGGGCCGTGGATTGGCCGCCGGGTTCTGTCGTACGACCCGCGTGAAGCTGCCCGCGAGCAGCACGCCCATGCCCGGCCGGGCGAGGCATTCCCCGCCGAGTGAGCGTGACGCCAGCCGCATTGTCTGAAAAGTCCGGGCGCATGGCTGATCCGGCTCGACGGATGCGGCTCTTTGCGGCCATCCTCCTCCTGCTGATGGCCGCGTTGTTTCTTGCGGCGCGCCAGCTGGAAACGCGCAATCCAGCCTGGGGTTTTCTGCGCGCTTTTGCCGAAGCTGCGATGGTCGGTGGTCTGGCGGATTGGTTCGCGGTCACGGCGCTCTTCCGCCATCCGCTCGGCCTGCCGATCCCGCACACCGCCATCATTCCGGAGAACAAGGACCGTATCGCCGATACGATGGCCGCGTTCCTCAAAGCGAACTTCCTGACCCCGCAAGTGGTTGCACGTCGCCTCCAGAGCCTCAATGTCGCCAGCGCGGCGGGCCAGTACCTTGCCAATCCGCGCGGCGGAGAGAGCCGTCTGAGCGGGGGCGCTGCCAGCCTGATCGCCGATGTGCTGGAATCGCTCGATCAGGAAAAGCTCGGCGGTCTGGCAAAGGCCGCGCTGCGCACGCGAATCGAGCGGCTCGCACTCGCTCCGCTGCTGGGCAACCTGCTCGCCGCGATGATCGCGGAAGGCCGGCATATGCCGCTGATCGAAAGCCTGATCCGGCGCGCGGCCGAAGCGCTTGAGGCCAACGAGGCTCTGGTTCGCTCGATCATCCAGGACCGTGCGAGCACGCTGATGCGCTGGACCGGCCTCGACGAGCGGCTCGCCAACGGAATCCTTGATGGGCTCTACAAGTTGCTCGCGGAAACCGTGGTGATTGAGGATCATCCGCTACGCCGCAAGATCGAGGAGAGTCTCGAAGCGCTGGCGGAGGCGCTTGTCCATGATCCGGACATGCATGCGCGGATCGAGACCATGAAACGCGACGTGCTGGCCAATCCCGCCTTCGCGGCGTGGCTCGATGGATTGTGGGAACGCGGCCGCGCCCAGCTCCTTCGCGCTGTGCGATCGGGTGGCAGCGAGGGCGGTGGCCAGATCGGTGCCTCGCTGGCGGAACTGGGCCGTGCGTTGCAGCACGATGGGCGGTTGCAGGTCCTCGTCAACCGCTTCGCTCGCCGCACACTGGTGGGCGTGGCCACGCGCTATGGCGGCGAGATCGTCCGGCTGGTTTCCGAAACCGTGCGCCGTTGGGATGCGCGCACTGTTACCGACCGGATCGAGGGGGCGGTCGGCCGCGATCTGCAGTTCATCCGAATCAACGGCACGCTCGTCGGCGGCCTTGTCGGCGTCGCGATCCATGCGTTAGACATCCTGTTGTGAACGGACCCGTCCTCTCGACCGAACGCTTGGACCTGTGGCAGCCTGCTGCCCGCGACCTCGCCGCGCTGCACGCGGTTCTGGCCGATGATGAGGTGCGCCGCCACCTTGGCAATCGTCCGACCAGCCTGGTCGAGGAGTTCAACCGGTTATGCCGCAATGCCGGCTCCTGGGCGCTCTATGGCTACGGCACGTTCATGTGCCGGGCGCGTGGGCAGGATGAGCTTCTAGGTATCTGCGGCGTCTTCCATTCGTGGCGCGGCTTTGGTCAGGGCCTCGACGATACGCCGGAAATCGGCTGGATTTTCGCCCGCCGCACGTGGGGGCATGGCATCGCAACCGAAGCCGCAGCCGCTTCGTTGGCGTGGTTCGATGAGGCCTTTCCGGGGCGGCGGGTGGCCTGCATGATCAACGATACCAACCTGCCCTCTCTGGCGGTTGCAGCGAAGCTCGGCTTTGCTCGCTATGGTGAGCATGCCGATGAGGATACGACGCTGATCCTGCTGGAGCGCCCGGGTCGATAGACCCGGTTTCAGGGTGCCAAGGGGATCATCACCTCGTTGCGGCGCATGAACCACAACGTCCAGGGCGGATTGTACTGGGCCAGCGACGGCGCGCCGGTCTCTTTCAGATGTTGCTTCCGGATGAAGCCCTGAAGCGCCAACGTCTTTTCGGAGATCGTGCTGGGCCAGACCAGCCCGCTGAACCGAACGACTGCCATCCGTGCTGGTGGCAGCGCGTGCAGGTGAACCCTCGCATTGTTCGGCTTGGGCAAGTTCTCGAGCGTCGAACCTTCGGGCATGACGAACCGGACCGTCCAGTTCTTGCCCTCACCGCTTTGCAAAACAGGCGCAGTCATGGCGATCTTGGTGCTGCCTAGCGGTTCCTGAATCACCGGCGCGGTCATGGCGATGCTGGCTTTGCGCGTGTTGCCACCAAAAATGTAGCCAGCGAGCAGGCGAAATCCCTGGCTGGCCGCGCTGGACCGGTCGCCCGTCACGGAAACTTCCGCGACGACCAGTGCGGGATAGTCGCGCACGGAAAAGTCTCCTTCAGCCAGCCGGATACTGAAGTTCGGTTCCGGTGTGGCCATGGCGGGGGTTCCAGCAAGGGTAAGGCCCAGAAGCAGGGCGAGGAGCAAGCGCGGCACGGTCGTGTCTCCGTAGGGCCCTGCCATAACGCCCGAAACCTGCCGGGGTTCCCGGTTGCACTATCCGACGAACGCGCGCTCGATCACATATTCGCCCGGATGCGAGTTCGACCCTTCGGCAAAGCCCGCAGCCTCAAGCATATGGGCGATTTCCTTGATCATCGTCATTGAGCCGCAGAGCATGATCCGGTCTTGCGTGTGATCGAAGTGCTTGGGATCGCCTAGTGAACCTTGGAACATCGTGCCGTCCAGCATCAGGCCTTCGATCCGGTGGTTCGTGTGAAACGCCTCGCGCGTCACAGTCGGGATATATGTGAGCCGTTCGGCCGCCATTTCGGCCACCAGAGGGTCATCGGCAAGCCGCGCCTCCAGCATGTCGCGATAGGCCAGATCGGATACGCTGCGCACGGAATGAACCACCGCGATCTGCTCGAAGCGCTCGTATATGTCCGGATCGCGGATGAGTGACATCCACGGCGCAAGGCCGGTGCCGGTTCCAAGCAGAAACAGCCGGCGCCCGGGTAGTAGTGCATCTGCCACCAGCGTGCCGGTTGGTTTGCGGCCAAGGTAGATCTGGTCGCCTGGCACAATCTTCTGGAGGCGCGAGGTGAGCGGTCCGTCCGGCACCTTGATCGAGAGGAACTCCAGCACATCGCCATAGGATGGGGATGCCATCGAATAGGCCCGCAGCAGCGGCTTGCCATTCTCGCCCATCAGCCCGATCATCACGAATTCGCCCGATCGGAAGCGGAAGCTTGCCGGGCGCGTGACCGTGAAGGAAAAGAGGAAGTCGTTCCAATGCTGCACGGAGACGACTGTCTCGACGGAAAGATTGGACGTTGGTTCAAGAAGAGATTGGTCGGCCACAAGTCCGCCCTTCGATGCGAGGCACGACAGAACCTTGAAGGTTTCAACGCTCCGCCGAAACTGTCAAACCAATTTCATAAATCGCCCCAAAGGGCAGGTCTGTCGAGCCCCCTCATTGGCCGGCCGGATCAGCAACGAAAGCAGGTACTGCCGCTTCGCTGGCGAACCGCCAGGCGGAAAGGTAGGCCAGCTTCACGATCTTGGTCATCTTGGCATAGTTGATCTTGTCCGCCGTATCGGTGGTGTGGTGATAATCGGGATGGAAGCCCGTGTTGAACCACATGGCGGGCACATCCTTCAGCACGAACGGAAACTGATCGCTGCGGAAGAAAACGTTGAGCGCGTTCTCGTGGTCGAACCGGTCATCGAGATCGAGCCCCACACTGCGATTGGCGGTCCGCACCGTGCGATCGAAGTCCGGACTGTAGCTCGCGCCGATCAGGTTGAGGCGGTTGGTCGTGTCCGCCGGTATCTCGATCAGGCCAGTCGTCTGATCGCTCGGTGCTTCGTTGCGGCCGATCATGTCGAAATTGATCATTGCGCGCGTGGTGGCGAGCGGGCGCAGCGGGTGCATGGCCATGTAGTAGCTGCCCAGCAGCCCGCGCTCCTCTGCGGCGAAGACGGTGAAGAGGATCGAGCGCTTGGGCTTGGCGGGATTGGCCATGAAGGCACGGGCCAGCGCAACAACGCCGACGGTGCCGGAACCGTTGTCGTCCGCGCCGTGCCAGATTTCCGGCCCATTGCTTCCGTCATGATCGTGGTGCGCGCTGATAATCACGGTTTCGGCGGCCAGCGTGGGATCGGAACCGGGCAGCAGGCCGACAACATTGGCCGACATACCCCGCGAGCGCTGGGTATTCTCCAGATGCAGCGAGACGGTGGTCTCGGCGAGCTGGCGAGACTGCGGCGCGAAGTCCTTGTCGATCGCTGCCTGCAGGGCTGCAGGCGTGAGGCCCGCCTTCGCCAGCAGCTGTCCGCCGACGGCATCGGAAACCGTGATCACGGGAATGCGCAGCTCGTCTCCCGTCAGCGCCTGCCCGGGGAGCGGGGGCACGCGCTTGGCGCTGCCACCGATGCGGTTGACGCGCTCAAGGTTCGAGGGATGCTTGCGGTTGGGTTCAGCCATGACCAGCACCGCCAAGGCGCCGTGGGCCTGCGCGTTGAGTGCCTTTACCCGGTTTGTGGCGTAGCGGGTGTTGCCGGTGCCGCCGAAGCGGGACTTGGGGTCGTTCTCTTGCGGCTCGTGCTCGAACACCAGGGCGATCTTGCCCGCCACATCGAGGCCTTTGTAATCGTCGTAGCCGAGGCCCGGTGCGGTGATGCCGAAGCCGGCGAAGGCGAGGGGCGCGGTGAGATCGACATCGTCCCGGTAGCCGCCGATGATTTCGGGCGATTTCCAGCTCTGCTCCGTGGTGCCGAGGCGGAGAGTGAGCGTGTTGGCGGCGGGGTTGGAGCGGTATTCGATGAGCGGGACGCTCTGGAGATAGCTGGGCTGGCCCTTCGCGTCGGTGGCGGCGGGCTTCAGGCCGGCTTTGGCGAATTCGGCGGCGATCCATTCGACCGAGGCATCATCGCCCGGCTGGAGCGACATGCGGCCCAGCAGCGCGTCCGAGGCTATGAACGTCAGGTCCGCGCGCAAGTCCGTCTCGTGGATTCGATCATAGCCGGGCGCCTGCGCGGCGGGAATGGGGGCCAGCTTGGGGGTCTCCGCCCCGGCGGTCCCAGCCGCCAGAACCCACAGTGCAGTGCCGAGTGCCAGTTTGCGCATATGCCATTTCCCCATGAATTGCTCGCATGGTGCGCCAAGCGCGGGGGCTTGTCCATTGCCCCCCCAATCACCCCCCGGCGTCGATCAGCGCCTGCACCTTGCGGTAGAATGCTTCGCGCGCGGCGGGCTCGGGGCCGTTGTCGGCGCGGGGCCAGTCGGCGTTGCTGGCGATCACCAGATGGCGCTTCGGGTCGATGAAAATGCCCTGTCCGAAAATGCCCTGCGCCGCGACAGCGCCGTCGTCATATGTCCACCACTGGAAGCCATAGCCCTTGCCCGGCTCGCCGATGTCCTTCTGCTTGTGCGTGGCAGCCGCGAACCAATCGGGCGGCACGATCTGCTGGCCGCTCGCATTTCCGTTCGCCAGCACCAGCAAGCCCATCCGCGCAAAATCGCGCGTCGCGGCCTGCAGGCAGCACCCGGCGATTTCATGCCCCGTCTTGCCGAGCAGCCAGGTCGCCTTGGCCTCCATGCCCGCGGGCTTCCAGATCTTCTCCTCCAGATATTGCGCCAGCGGCTTCTTCACCGCCGAGGACACGAGCACGCCGATCAGATTGGTCTCGCCCGTGTTGTAATGCCACACCGTGCCCGGCGGATGGGCGCGGGGGAGCTTCCTCATATAGCTTACCGTCGCGTCCACGCCCTTGTCCGGCTCGGCATTGTTGAACATCGCGACGTCGGCCCTGGGGTCTTCGTAATCCTCGTTCCAGCGCACGCCCGAACTCATCGTCAGCAGCTGCGCCACGCTCACGTCGTCATAGGC
>CANFIV010000033.1 GCA_947446935.1 Sphingomonadaceae bacterium
ACGGCGCAGAAGCGGCAGGAAAACGTCCAGAACGTCGGCATCGCGATCACCGCCTATTCGGGCGACCAGTTGCGCGCGCTCGGCATTTCCCGCAGCGCCGATGTCGCGAGCTTCTCACCGGGCGTCTCGATCTCGGGCAGCCTTGCCGGCCAGAACACCCAGTTCACCATCCGCGGCGTGGTTCAGAACGATTTCAACGATATCGTTGAAGCGCCCAACGCGGTCTATCTTGATGAAGGCTATATCGCGATCGCGCAGGGCCAGTCCTTCGCGGTGTTCGACATCGACCGGGTCGAAGTTCTGAAGGGCCCGCAAGGCACCCTGTTCGGTCGCAACGCGACCGGCGGCCTGATCCACTACGTCAGCCACCTGCCTTCGCTTACCAAGTGGGAAGGCTATGCCGATGCCCGCTACGGCATTCTCGACAGCACGGGACATCCCGGCGTCTTCACGCTGGAAGGCGCTGTCGGCGGGCCGCTGAGCGACAAGGTCGCAGTGCGCGCCGCTGGCCGCTGGAACAAGCAGGATGCGTATCTCAAGAACAAGTATCCGCTCGGCGCGGTTGGCGGATCGCCGGGCGCTGGCGCGGGTGCCGATCTTGGCAACGACGACACGCTGGCCGGTCGCTTTACCATTCTGGCAGAACCGACCCCCGGCACACAGCTCATCCTGTCGGCCAACGGCTCGCGCTCGAAGGTCAGCACCGGCCCCTACACCCAGAAGGCGACCATCGCCCAGTTCGACGCGAACGGCGAGCTGATCAACGTGATCGATGCCGGCCCCAATGAAACGCGCGCCTCGATCGGTGTTCCCGGTGGGCCGGGCGTCGTCAATGGCGATGCCGGGTCGGATCTCAACAACGACGGCGTGTTCGGGGGAGCGGGCGAGATCTACGGCCGTGCGCCGGGCGCAGACTTCTTCGGCTACAAGGCTCCGGATCCCAAGACCCGCACCCTCTCGAGCGATTTTGCGTTCAAGAACCAGGGTCATGTCGATACCTGGGGCGTGAACCTGCGCGCGAAGACCGACCTCACCGACAACATCACGCTCTCGTCCGTCACCGACTACAAGAACTTCAAGAAGCTGCTGTTCATCGACGTTGACGCCGGCCCGGCCAACCAGCTGGCGAACTATGGCAATGTCGATGCTAAGAGCTTCACGCAAGAACTGCGGCTGAACGGCAAGGCAGACCGCCTGAACTGGACCGCGGGTCTCTACTTCCTCCACATCGACAACCTGTCGAAGAACGGCCTGAAGGCCCCGCTGAACGGCCTGGTCCCGGGCAATCCGATCGACATCGCCTCCACCGGCCACCTCAAGACCACCAGCTATTCGGCATTTGGGCAGTTCGACTATGACCTGACCGATCAGTTCCGGGTGATCATGGGCGCCCGCGTGATCCGCGAGAAGAAAGACTACGATTTCATCCAGCAGCTGTTTATCTCGCCCGATCCGCGCGTGATCCAGCCTGCGCAGACAGTGCCGGGCTTCCCGCTCACCATCGGGCCGATCTATCCGGGCGGCGTGCCTTCGCCTTATCTCGACAAGGATTCGAAGACCCTCTGGGCCGGCAAGCTGCAGTTTGAATATCGCCCCGCGGAGGGGACGCTGCTTTATGCCGGTATCAACCGCGGCGTGAAGGCGGGGAGCTATAACGCCCAGCTCAACGGCGGCCTTGCCACGCCCGATTCCGCGATCAAGTACGGCGCGGAAACGCTGTGGTCCTATGAAGGCGGCTTCAAGCTGTCGCTGCTCGACAACAAGGTCCGCCTGAACGGCGCGGTCTACTACTACGACTACAAGAACTACCAGTCGTTCCTGTTCACCGGGGTTGCCGGTCTGGTCATCAATGCCGATGCGCGGACCTACGGCGGCGAAATCTCGCTTCAGGCAAACCCGATCCCCGGGATGGACATGGCGCTGACGTTCTCGCAGTTCAACGCCAAGGTGAAGGACGTGCCGCTGCGCGTCGGCGGACCGATCCGCAAGGATCTGAAGCCCACTTATGCGCCTGAAACGCAGGCATCGGGCATCATCCGCTATGGCTGGGATATGTTCGGCGGTGAAATGGCGGCCAACGCCAATGTCACCTATCAGTCGTCGTTCTTCTACAACTTGCGCAACTTCGATGCGGACAAGTTTGGCGGCTATGCCAACGTCGATCTCGGGCTTGGCTGGACTTCAGCCAGCAAGATGCTCGAAGTCGGCGTGCGCGTAGACAACGTGACCAACCACCTCATCGGTTTGCAGGGCTACGACCTTGCCGGCCTGTGCGGGTGCAACGAGGTCTCCTACAAGCTGCCGCGCACCTTCTCGCTGCATACGCGCGTCAGCTTCTGATCGATAGCGAGGCGGCCTCTGCCCCTTGGGGGGCGTAGGCCGCCTTTGCACTCCAAGAAAAAGAAAGTTCCCCGCGTGGTCGCCATCAAACGCATCCTCATGATTGTTCCGGTACCGGTCCCGGCCTTTGCGCTGCCCGGTTTCGCCGGGCAGATCCCGCCGGAGCTGATCCGTCCCGATATTGCGATCGATTTCGTGGGCTGCCGCAATGGCGCGAACCTGATCGATTCCCCCTATGAGCAGGCGCTGGCCGACACCTGGGTGCTCGAAGCCGGTGCGCGCGCCGAAGAGCAGGGCTACGCTGCCGTCTGCATCAATTCGATGAGCGACAGCGGCCTTGCCGCACTGCGCTCGCGCCTGACGATCCCGGTGGTTGGCCCCGGGCGCTCCTCGTTCTTTCTGGCAGCAGACCTCGGCAAGAAATTCTCGGTGCTGACGATGTGGAAGCGCTGGCACTCGCTTTACGAAAAGCTCGCGCTGGAAACGGGCCTCGGCCACAGGCTCGCCTCGATCCGCGACATCGATGTGCGCCCGGATACTGCCGAACTGCTCGCCGGCAAGGAAGACATCGTCTTCGCCAAGCTGGAAGAGCAAGCGCGCAAAGCGATCGACGAGGACGGCGCCGATGTGCTGATCCTGGGTTCCACCACCATGCACCAGTCGGCCACATGGCTTGCCTCGCGCGTGGAAGTGCCGGTGCTCAATCCCGGCCTTGTCGCATTCAAGCAGTGCGAGACGCTGATCGACCTTGGCCTCACGCAATCCAAGACCACTTATTTCGCGCCCGAAACCGCCAAGGACGATCTGCTGGACCCGGTAGCCTCGCTGTTCCCATGAGCCGCACGTTCCGGATCGGGCAGATCGTGCCCAGTTCCAACACCACGATGGAAATCGAAATCCCCGCGATGCTGCGCGCACGCGAGGCGGCCTTCCCGGAGCGCTTTACGTTCCATTCCAGCCGCATGCGGATGATGCATGTGGTGAAGGAGGAACTGGCGGCGATGGACGCGCAGTCGTTGCGCTGCGCGGCCGAGCTCGCCGATGCACGTGTCGATATTATCGGCTATGCCTGCCTTGTCGCGATCATGGCGATGGGGACCGGCTATCACCGCACCAGCGAGAGCAATCTGGCTGCGATTGCCGCCAAGGAAGGCGGGCCAGCTCCGGTTGTGACCAGCGCAGGCGCGCTGGTGAAGACGCTCGGCGAGCTGAACTTCCGGCGGATTGCCGTGCTCGCGCCCTACATGAAGCCCCTGACCTGCACTGTTACGGATTATATCGCGGCTGAGGGCTTCACCGTGCAATCGGTGCATTCGCTGGAGATTTCGGATAACCTCGCCGTTGGGCGTCGCGACCCCTTTGCGGCAATCGAAGCCGCGGGCCAGCTCGACCTGGCAGGCGTCGATGCGCTGGTGCTTTCAGCCTGCGTGCAAATGCCGGCTGCCGCCGCTATTGAAGCAGCGCAGCAGCGCTTTGGCCTGCCTGTTGTAACGGCATCGAGCTGCACAGTCCGCCAGATGCTGCTGGCGCTCGGCATGCCGGCAATCGTGCCCGGTTACGGCGCGGCCTTGTCTGCTTGACCGGGTTGCTTGATAAGGCGGACGATCCGCTTGTCAGGAGCATGCGCAAAACCATGAAATCCGAGTATTACCGCAATTGGCACCTCGCCAAAGACGAGACCGAGTTCAAGGTCACCGAAATGGAATTCGCGCTGCTGCGCGTGCTCGAGGCTTTTGCTCGCTGGGTTGCGGCGGCCGACGAGATTGTGGGCCTGTCAGAGCTCAAACATGCCGAGCATGTGATCCTGCACGTGATCCGCATGCAGAACCGGCCGAAGAGCGGCGCAACAATCGCCCGGCTGCTCAATCGCGATGATCTGCCCAATATCCAGTACAGCCTGCGCAAGCTCGAGAGTTCCGGCCTGATCCACAAAAACAAGGAGGCCGGGACCAAAAACCACAGCTACTCGATCACCAAGCTGGGCGAGCGGCTGACCAACGAGTATTCCAAGCTGCGCAGCGAAATCCTCATCCGCAAATTCCGCAGCCTGACCAACTTTGACGAACGCGTTGAAGACGCGACCGAGCTGCTCTCGATCATCACCGGAATCTACGAGGAATCGGCGCGCACCTCGGTCACGCTCAACCGCGCGAGCGAGGTTTAAAGCCCCAACTCCCCGCGCGGGCGCATCAACGTATCGATGCAGGCGTAGAGGATTTTCTCCAGACACGGCATCAGATCGGGCACATACGTCGCGCCCATGCCGCCCAGCCCTTCGGCAATCGGTTCGGGCGATCCTTCCGCAGGCCAAGGCCAGCCGATGCGCGCCGTGGGCACACCGAGCCGGCGCAGCGCTGCGCCATCGGTTTGCCCGCCGAGCGGATCGGGCGTGACATAAGCCCGGTTCTCAATGGTCTCCCACCCGCGCCGGCAGGACTGGATGATCCAGTTCGAGGGATCGGTCGTACCGCCGGGGGTCGATCCGTACATTTCCCAATCGCAGTCGATTTCAGGGAAGCGCGCGGCCAGATCCAGCATGAACGCCTCGAACTGCGCCTTCACTTCACCCGGCGTGGTGCGCGGGCTGATGCGTACGTCGAAGAAAATCTCGGTGACCGCGCTCGGAAATGCCGGCCGCTCCGGCCAGCCGCCGCGCACGCCCGCGATCCAGCCGTGGGGATAGATATCGCCCGACCGGTTCTTCTCCGCATAGTCGATAATCCATTGCTCAAGCTCAAGGATCACCGTTGCTGCCGGAACAACCGAACTACGGAAACCGGGCGTGCCTCGCGGAACTCCGGCATAGCCGAGCGTGCCCTTCACCTGAATCTTGAACCAGCCCATCCCGGGCTCTTCGTGATAGACCCAGTTCCACGGCTTCATGATGATCGCGAAATCGGGCGCCATGCCGCGGTTGAGCAAGTGGTGAACGCCGTGGCTCATCCCGGCGTTGTCGCGCTGGGGAATCGTCACCGGCATGCCGCCATCGGCAAAGCCGACGTTGAGCGTGCCCAGCATCGGCACCTCCGCTTCGATCAGCGCGGTTGCCACTTCGAGCAGGCTGGCGACCATTGCCTTGGGATTGGACGAGCCGAGCCCGTAAACCCAATCGCCCACCATCTTGGCCGAAGGGCGCAAATCGGCAAATTGCTCGGGCCCTGCCCACGGGTAATCAGTCTCATCGCCTTCCAGATGCGTATCGATCGGCGCGTAGAGCAGCAGGGTTGCCCCGCCGCCTGTCCCGCGCTTCTCGCCCAGCACGTTGGACGAGATCGGCGTCATCGGATCGAGTTTTGCGTCAAGCCCGATGCGCGCCATGTGATCGGCCACGAATTCGGCGGCATTCCGGGTCGCCCCGGTGGGCGAATGGATATCGGTGATATCGAACAGCAGCTGCTTCAACCGGGCCGGATCGAGTCGAGCCTTGGCGCGGGCAAACGCAGCCTCCATCTCCGGCGTGAAGGGCGCGGATGTGGTGGGTTCCATGGTCAATTCTCCCTGGGCATGGCAAGGGCTGCTATGGCCCCCGCGTTGGAAATCAATTGCCGGTCAAGGCCCGGCGCGCCGATCACTTGCAGCCCCAGCGGCAGACCGTCGTCCTGCCAGGCGACTGGAAAGCCGAAGCACGGCGCGCCGAGCGCGGTCCACAAGCGCTGGAATAGCGGATCGCCTGTCGCCGCATGGCCCAGCGGTGCGACCCCAGTCGCGCCGGACACCAGCAGCACGTCCACACCTTCAAAAACCTCTGTCGCCAGTGCCTTGCATTGACGTTGCAGGGCCAGAGCGGCCTGATAATCCGCTTCGCTCTCGGCCGCTCCCGCATCGATCATCGCAATAAAGGCGGGGCTGACCTGCGCGGCGTGTTCCTGCCGGATATGCCCCATGACCATCGCCGCCTCGCGCCGATGGATCAGGATCTGCGCCGCGATGAGCCCATCAAACATCGGTGGCAGATCACGGGTGACAATGACATGCCCGGCTGCTCGGAGCTTGTCAGCGAAAGCAACAAACGCCGCCTGCATCTCCGCGCTGGCATCCTCCCACGCGGGGCTGCGGCACAGCCCCACGCGCAGGCTTGCCGGTGCCGGTGGCACGGTGTCTTCGCCCGAAAGCACGGCATCTGCCGCCGCAATCACCGCCAGATCGCGCCCGAATAGCCCCAGTGTATCGAGGCTTGGCGCGGTTTCGAGCACGCCGCCGAGTGGATAGCGGCCAAAGCTGGGGTTGAAACCGAACGTGCCGCAAAAGCTTGCCGGGCGGATAACCGAACCGGCTGTCTGGGTGCCAAGCGCCAGATCGGCCTGCCCATCGGCCACGACCGCCGCCGATCCGCTCGACGAACCGCCGGGAGTATGCGCCAGATTGCGCGGATTGGCGGTGGGCCCGGGGTGATAGGTGGCAAACTCTGCCGTCACTGTCTTGCCCAGCACGATAGCGCCCGCCGCGCGCAGGCGGGCAACGCAATCCGCGTCGGTGGCGGCGATATTGTCCAGGAAGGCGGGCGAACCGTGTGTTGTGGGCATGCCCGCAACGTCGATCACGTCCTTGACGCCCAAGACGAGCCCAGCCAGCGGCCCTTTCCCGGCAGCGGCAGCCTTATCGATATAGGCCCAGCCCCGCACCGCTGCGTCGCGCGCCTCGATACGGGCAAGGCACTTGGCCAGTCCCATCCGCTCAGCCGCCCACGAACCGGTGGCCCCAGAGCATGGGCGCGTCGTAATTGCGGATTTCCCAATCCGGCCCGATCTCGAGCCCGCCATAACCGTATTCCAGCCAGAAGCCGGACGGGGTCTGCAGATAGAAGCTTTGCATGTGATCGTTCGAATGCTTCCCCGGCTCGATCATGACTGGAATGCCCATGTCGCGCACCAGATCATAACCGTAGCCGACATCGTCGTACGAGTTGGCCTCGACCATGAGGTGCATCAGCTCGCCGGCCGGGGTGTTGGGGCCATCCTGCATCAGCGCCAGTGTGTGGTGGCGCTTGTTGCAGTGCATGAACACCGCGTCGTTGTCGTCCCACGCGATGTAGTCCGAAATCGCGAACCCCATCACGTCCTGATAAAACTTCACCGACGCAGCGAGGTCCTTCACCCAGTAGACGACATGTCCCAGCCCCAGCGTGCCGGTCTTGTAACCGCTGATGCCCCGGCTGGGTGCGAACGGCGTGTTGGAGATCAGCGGGCCGTAATAGAGCTCCTGCCGGTTGCCGATCATCGGGCAAGTGAAGCTGTAAAGCTCCTTGACCTTGCGCTGGGCGCGCAAGGCCGGGCCTTCTTCTACCACGGCAACGCCAAGACCCTTCAGGCGGTCCACCAGCGCCGCCAGCTTCTCGCTCGTGCCGACTTCCCAGCCGATGGCTTCGACGCTGTCGGTCGTATCGAGGGTCAGGGTGAGGCGGTGATGATAGCTGTCGATGCGGTAGTCGATCGCCCCGTCCCGTTCGCGCGGCTCCATGCCGAAAACTTGCTCCAGCAGCGCACGCCACGCGTCCAGCTTGCTCACCTTGAGAGCCATGTATCCCAGACTATCGACGCCCATATCCCCAACTCCCACCATGGTCCCGATTGCGTTCAGCTCGCGACAAATTGCTCCGCGTGGATATTGCCCGGTGCCACGCCCAGCACCTGCAGATGGCGGCGTGCCGCCTCGATCATGCCAGGTGGGCCGCAGAGATAGGCCACCGTAGCCGGGTCGAGCGGGCCAGCCGCGCCAACCGCTTCGACCGGGTTGCCCACCCGCACACCATCAGGCGCGGGGCCGCGATCGACGGAGGTCGTGACCGCTAGGCTCGGCAGCCACATGCGCCGCAAATCAATGGCCTCGCCATGAAACAGACCATCGGCGCTCTGGCAACCAAAGCTCAAGTGAATCGGCGGCTTGCGTCCCGGCTTGGCGCGGATCACGTCGATCATCGCCATCAACGGCGCTAGTCCGGTGCCTCCGGCGATCATCACCACCGGTGCCTTGGTGTCTTCCTGCAGGAAGAAGGCACCATAGGGCCCGGAGATTTCCAGCACGGCATCCACCGCCGCCTCGTGCAGAAGCCATTCGGACATGACCCCGCCCGGCAACAAGCGGATCAACAGTTCGATTTTCGGAAGTTCGGCCGGCGTAGAGGCGATAGAATAGCTGCGGGTCTGATCCGTGCCCGGCACCTTGATCTGGATGAACTGGCCGGGGCGGAAATCGAACCAGCAATCCTCCGACAATTCGAGTTCCAGCCGCATCACATCGGCCGCGACCCGCTCTGCCGCATTGACGAAGGCATGGCCCTCAACGGCCCGGTTTTCGCCGACCTTGCTGTCATAGGGCAGCGCAAAGCGGCAATCGCCGCTGGCACCGGTCACGCACAGCAGCCGCTGGCCCGCTGCGCGTTCCGACGCCAGCAGTGAGGAGCTGCACCCGGGCAAGGTGGCCGCCTCGCCCTCGACCAGCGTGGCGAGGCAGCTGGAGCAGCTGCCCGAGCGGCACTGGTGGAGCAAAGGCAGACCCGCCGCCAGTCCGGCTTCGAGCACGCTGCCGCCGGCATCGACCGCCAGTTCGTGCTCGATCCCGTCGCTGAAGGCCAAGACTACCCTGTGCGCCACCGGTCCCGACATCAGTAGTTGTTCACGTCTTCGATTTTCTGCACGAAATATCCGGGTGCCTTGCCTTCGGCCAGCTGGCGCAGACGGATGCTCGATGTCTTGGTGGCATTCGGTACACCCTTGCCCGGCTTGGCGATGCCCCGGTTCCAGC
>CANFIV010000034.1 GCA_947446935.1 Sphingomonadaceae bacterium
CTGCCAGCTTGTCGAGAACATCGAACTCAGGCCTGCAGCGCGGCAACCGCGGCTTCTGCAACCTTGAGATCGAGATCGGCACTGGCACCGCTGACACCAACCCCCCCGACGCAGGCACCGTCGACCATGACCGGGATACCGCCGGCGATTACCGAGAAATTGGCCAAGTGTGGCATCGACATGGTCGAACCCTGATCGCTCGTTACGAAGTCCTTGATGTAGGCGGTGGGAGCCGAGGCCATGGCCGAGGTCCAGGCTTTCTTGAACGCGATATCGAGCGTCATCGCGCTCGCGCCGTTCATCCGCGCTGTTGCGACGATTTGCCCGGCCCGGTCCACCGCGATCAGCGACATTGGAATGCCCATTGCCTGCGCCGCGTTTACCCCTGCGGCAAGCGCCGCATTCGCCGCCTCGAGCGTCAGGCTGGAATAGGCGGCGGCAATCGCGAGATCTGCGCTCATGTCATCATCCTCTGTTTTCCGAGTCCGGCTGCGCCGGTCGGCTTGTCCGACCTGCTGCCCGAGGGTGCAGGTTCGCTGATGAGGAAATGCTAGGAGCGCCCCATGGGGGTGAAAAATGGTTTGTTTTTATGGCCAATATTTTTGGAGGTTATTCGTCAGCCGTGATGACCTTCAGTCTGCATGCAGCAGATGGGTGCGGGCATACGTGGCAAGGTGGTTGCGAAACCAGATATGGCCGGGATCGTTGTCAAACCGCTTGTGCCAGATCATGCTCTGTTCAAGCAGGCCGATCGCGAAAGGCGGCTCAATGATCGTCAGACGGTCATCCAGCGCCGCATTCCTGACAACCCTGTGCGGCACAATGGCTGTCATTGCACTGCCGATCACAGCCTCGATCGCGAGATTGTAGGTGGGCACGACAATGGGCGTGTTCGGTCGCTTCGGCATGCTGCTGAGGCTGCGTTCCGGAATGCTCACGAGATTGCCCCCGAACCGCGTCTCGACATGATCGATCCTGCAGAAGTCATCGAAACTCATGCCTTCGAAAAGCAGGGGGTTCGACGTGTCACCGATCAGCACATAGCGGTCGGAGAACAAGCTTTCATGCGAGAAGGACTGCAGGTCACCACCCGGGTCCCATACGCCGGGCTGAAACAGCTGGATGCACAGGTCGATCTCGCCATCCTGCAACCGGCGCAGCAGATCGGGCGCCACGAACACGTCGATCTGGCAATGGACACCCGGGGCATGCCGACGCATTTCGCGCAGCGCCGGCACGCCAAAGATTTGTGCGATCGAGCTCGACATCAGCATACGGAAACTGCGGCTGTCGACCTGCGGATCGAAGCCTGAGCGGCTTTCAACCAGCGTGCGCACCTGATGCAGGAGCTCCTTCACCGGAATGGCAAGGTCCTGCGCAAACGGGGTCAGCTCCATCCGGCGGCCGACGCGTTCAAGCAACTGGTCGGAAAACTGCACGCGCAGCTTTTGCAGCGCGACGCTGACGGCGGGCTGCGTCACGCACAGCCGAGAGGCCGCGCGGGTAACGCTCTGTTCGCTGAGGAGCGCATCGAGCGCCACAAGAAGATTGAGATCAAGTCCGTCAAAATGCATGGCGGTCTTCGCCCGTTCGGCTCCTGTACCTTGGCACTGTCCACCCCTCGCGTGCGCGGTAACCCCGCGCGTTTCTAATACGGTACGCCGATGAGGCTCTGAAAGCGAGACGGGAGACGACGAGCCCTGCCGCCTTGATACCCGACCTTACGCCCCTTGTACGGCCGCATAGATCTCCGAGAAATCGGCGTAGATTGCCATGCGGCGAAAGCCGGTTTCGTCGCGGGTCACCATCGTCACCCCGCGCACCGTGTACCTGGCATCGTCCGGCCGGCAAAAGGTGATCATGGCCTCACCGGCCGCGCTGGTCTCATCGCCGACAAGTTGGCCATGGTTGTGCTTCAACGAGCTGAAATTTCTGGTGAATTCACGTAGGAACCCCAGAACGGCCGCCTTGCCTTCGATCAAGGGCGCATTGTTGAACTGCAACTCCATGCCATCGGCGAACCATGCCCCGAAGCGTTCGGGATCCATGGTGTCCACATCGTTGAAGTAGTCTGTCCACCATTGCATGTGCTTTTTCCGTGAGTTTGATGGTGCTGCCGGGATCAATTTGCCAGTGCGCCACCGTCGACGGGCAGGGCGATACCGTTCACGAATGAAGCGCCTTCCGAAAGCAGCCATTTGGCAGCCTCGCCGATCTCATAGGGCTCGGCAAAGCGCTGCATGAGATGACGCAGCCTCAGCTTTTCGACATGCTGACTGAAGCTGGGCTCGCTGCTCAGGCGTTCGATCATCGGCGTGCGGACAATGCCGGGCAGTATCGCATTAACCCGAATGCCCTTGGCTCCATAATCCGCAGCGGCGGCGCGCGTTATCCCAATGACGCCGTGCTTGGCCGCAATATATTCCACCGCATTTGGGATGGCGATCTGGCCAAGGCCCGAAGCTGTGTTGACGATCGAGCCGCCGCCGGTCTTGAGCATCGCCCTGACTTGATGCTTGATGCAGAGGAACACGGCTGTCAGATCGATCTGGATGACGCTGTTCCACTGCGACAGGGTCAGCTGATCGAGCGGCGTATTGTGCTGCTCCATCCCGGCATTGTTGAATGCGCCGTCGAGGCGGCCATAGTGTGCGACTGTCGCGGCTACGAGGCCTTCGATTTCCGCTTCGGACGCCAGATCGGCAGGCGCAAAAATGGTATCATGCCCCTTCGCACGCAGTCCATCGGCAATGGCCTGACCGGCCTCGATCGCAATATCGCTGATGACGAGCCGCGCCCCGGCCTCCGCGAGCACCGAACAGGCCGCCGCGCCGATGCCACCGGCACCTCCGGTTACCAACACCACTTTTCCTTCCAGCACCGGCCGCATGATCAACTCCCCAGCTTCTGTTTTGATTGGCCGATCTCTAGGTAGGCGCCGGAACCTCGGGAAATCTTTTTCATTTATGCGGCGGATGCTGGCGGATTATGCTTCGGTGCGCCAGCGTCGCAGATCGCAGTGTTTCAGGCTCTGCAACATGAGGTATCGCCGCCGAGTGTATTCCGTGCTCGGGAATTGCACCCATTTTGAATTTGGTGCCGATGAATCAGTTGAGGGAATGGCCTGCGTCAGCGCGGGGCGATCCGTCCGCATCAGGGACCATGGCTGGCGCAGGTAAAGGCCAGCATGTCGTTTGGCGCGGCCATGCCCGTCGCCGCAAGCCAAGCCTCGCGCAGCCGCACAGGATCTCCGGTGCCGAAGACATGCCGGTCGGGGCGGAGCAAGACTGCTTCCGCGCCATGGGCATCGAGCCACGCGCCGATGGGCGCGGCAAAGTGCGCAAGGCGGGGGATGCTGAGATCGGCGTGCGCGATGATGCAGGGATTGGTGCCCAGCTGATCGTCCAGACGCAGGCCATCCGCCGCAATTGCCTGCGGGAAATAGCTTCCCGCTCCCGGGCTCCCGGCGAGGATTAGCCCGGTCGAAAGCGGCGGATACGCGGGCGGGCCCGATGGCAGTTTGCGCAGCGCCCGGCCGATGCGGATCTTGGTATCCCGCAGAAAAGCGGACCAGTGGCTGGTGGTGCAGACCATTCGGCCCATCATGATCGCCATGTCGATCGTGGCGCGCAGGTGGGGTGCGCGTTCGGTCTGGTAGGTATCGAGCAGCGCGTCGGGTGCTTCACCCTTCACCGCTGCCGCCAACTTCCACGCCAAGTTCGCCGCATCGCGCAGGCCCGAACAGAGGCCTTGCCCGGCGAACGGCGGAGTCTGGTGCGCGGCATCGCCGGCGAGGAGCACACGGCCTTTGCGCCATGCGCTCGCGATGCGGGCGCGGAACGTATAGACCGCCTTGCGCTCCAACCGCACCGCGCCTTTCACATGCCATGGCTCCAACAGCTTTTCGATAAAGGCGTCGTCGCTGACTTGCTCTGCGGTTTCGCCCGGCAGAATCATGAACTCCCAGCGGTGCCGCCCTTCGCCCATGAGCACACACGTGGTGGGCCGCGCGGGGTTGCAGATCTGCAGGTTGGCGGTCGGCAGCCGCGATGGATCATCCACCAGCACATCGACCACGAGCCAGGGCTCCTCAAAGCCGAGGTCGTCAAAGGCCACCCCCGCCGCCTTACGTACCGGCGAACGCGCGCCATCAGCGCCGACAAGCCAGCGCGCCCGCACCGTGCGTGCGCCTTCGGGTGTGGCGACTTGCGCGGTTATGCCGTCCGTGTCCTCGGCAAACGCGCCTACTTCCCACCGGCTGTGCAGCGCAGCCAGGCTCTGGCCATCCAGCGAGCGGCGCAGCGCCGCCTCAACCGAGGGCTGGTGGATCATGTTCGCAACCGGCCAGCCGCCCGGGCCCATCTTGTCTGACCCTTCGAAGCGCAGCAGCACTTGCCCCCGCGCATTGAGGAAATCATAGCGCCCCGCGCGCCGGCTCGTGGCGAGCACCGCATCGGCAGCTTCAGCTTCCTGCAGAATGCGCAAGCCTTCGTGGTCGATATGCGCCGCGCGCGGCAGCGGGTGGATCATCGCCTCTTTCTCTGCGACGATTACCGAGATTCCCCGCCGCGCCAGCAAGATCGCAAGGGTCACCCCGGTGGGGCCGCCGCCCGCAATCAGCACATCGCAATCGAACGCCATGGTCTCACCTTTCTGCGATCATCGTGCCCTCGATATGGCCGAGCCCGTCGATCTCGCAGCGAACGACATCGCCGGCCTTGAGGAATTGCCGCGGGTCCATCGCTGCACCGACGCCGCCCGGCGTTCCGGTGAACAAGCAATCGCCAGGCTCCAGTGTCATGCCCACCGAAAGATGCTCGACCTGCTGCCAGATGTTGAAGACGAGATTTGCGGTGCTCGAATTCTGCCGCATCTCGCCATTCACCAGGCAGCGCAGGCCCAGTGCGTGCGGATCGCCCACTTCGTCGGCGGTCACGATCCATGGTCCCATCGGTGCGTGGGTGTCGAAGCTTTTGCCTAGCGACCACTGCGGCGAGGCGTGCTGCCACATCCGCTCGGTCACGTCGTTGCCCACGCAATAGCCGAAGATCGCTGCGGATGCGCCCTCCGCGCTGACATGCTTGCCGCCTTTGCCGATCACCGCGACGAGTTCGACCTCATAGTCCGCCGTCATCGTGCCTTTGGCGATTTCGATTTCGGCAAAAGGCGCGTTGACGCTGGTCTGCGCCTTGGTGAACCACACCTGCCGCTCGGGCGTCGTCATGTTCGATTCCGCAATGTGATCGGCAAAATTGAGCCCGATCGCCCAGATCTTGCCGGGACGCTGCACCGGGGCTTCGAGCCGCACCGAGGCAAGCGGAACGCCGCCGCCGGCCGCCGCTTTGGCTTCCAGCCCGGGCTTCAGCGTGTCCCACTCACGGATCAGGTCGATCATGGTGCCGGGCACACCGGTATCGATGATGCGGTCTTCCACCACGATGCCGGTGCCGGTCCGACCGTCCAAGGTATAAGTTGCAAGCTTCATGCGGGTGTTCCTTTGGGTTTGCGGGCGAAGAGCCGTCGGATCCTGATCTGAAGAGCCATGATGAATGAAACGAGGCCCGCAGGCGGCGGAAAGCGGCCCGTGGACATCGGGTGGGGGCTGCCCCATTGCACCGCGAGCAGAGCGCTCATCGGCTGCTTTTGCGGCGGGTCGGCGGCGGTAAAGAGGTCGCCGTCGGTCCAGTGCTCCAGTTCGTTGCCGAACGGGTCTTTCCAGTAATCGAAGATCTGGCTGCCCATGATGTGACGGCCCACGCCCCATGCCGCCTCACGCTTCTTTGCCTTGAGGTGCTGGTGGCCGAGCATCAGATCATCCAGATTGATGACTTCAAACGCCGCGTGGAGCAGGCCCAGTTCGCCGGGCAACTGCGCCAGGAACAGGGTGTGATGGTCCGCCGGCTTGTCCCCTCGGTCGCAGCGCATGAACGCGCCGAGCGGCACGCCTTCCGCCGCCTCGACCTCGTCCGAAGTCAGGAACCCGAAGCGCGCCTTGTACCAAGCCTCGGACCGCCGGAAGTCCCGCACCTTGAGCACTGCGTGCCCGATGCGCCGCACATGCGCGGGCGCTGGCTCCAACCGCACGGTTGCGCGGAAGCGGGGTTTCGCGGCGGCTGTGTTGGTCGGCAGATCGGCGGGCAGACGCCCGGCAGGCTCGCAGACCTGCCCCGCAACGACTTCAACGCCGTATCCATCCGGATCGACGAGCCGCACCACTTTGCCGCCGCCGGGCTCGTCCATATCCTCCAAGGCTACGCCCTCATGCGCCGCCAGCAGGGCCAGATCCTCAACCGTTTCCGCCCGCAGGCCTAGGGCGAGGAAGCGCGCCTCCCCGGGCTCGGTCACATGCACAAACGGCCGCCCATCGCTGCCTCTGGCATAGAGCCGCCCGCCTTGCTCGAAGGGATTCAGCCCGAAATCCTCGAGAAACGCGCGCATCGAGGCCAGATCAGGGGCGGCGAAGCGCACGTGCGCAATATCATCGACCTTGATGACCGGCATGGTCCATCCTTCCTGATTCGAATTTGACTATTTGGTCAAATAGATTGCAGTTGACCATATAGTCAAGTATACAGTGCCATGGCCTTGCACCCTGACCTTTCCCCCCGCGCCGCTCGCACCCGCGCCGCCTTGATCGCGGCGGGGTTCGATCTGCTTGCCGCCAAGCCGATCGACGCCATTCCGATTGATGAGGTGGTGGCCAGGGCTGGCGTCGCCAAAGGCAGCTTCTTCAACCATTTCACCGACAAACAGGCGTTCGCCGAAGCCATCGCAGCCGAAGTCAGGCTTCAACTTGAAGAGCGTGTCACCCGCGCCAATGCCGGGGTGGCCGATCCGGTTGCACGCATTGCCGGGGGCATGTGCGTCGGTGCGGAATTTGCGATGAGCGATCCCAAGCGCACTGCGGTCCTGCTGCGCAGCCACGGCAGCTCGACCGCGCGCGCAAATCCGCTCAACAAAGGGCTCGTCGAGGATATCGATGCCGCCTGCAGGCAGGGCTTGCTGCGGCCCGAAGCGCAAGGCAGCGGCGTGCTCTACTGGCTCGGTCTGTGCCAGATCCTCATGGTCAATCTCGTCGAGCGGCGCCCGGACGCTGCGAGCGCGCGCAGCCCCCTCGCCGAGATGCTGGTGCTGGGCCTTAGCGGGCTGGGCGTCGATGCAGCGCGGGTGGCAGCTTTGGCGGAGCAGGTTGCGATCAAGGCTGATCCATCCGCATCATAGAGCCGATGCTCATCCGGCCCGGCAGATGGTCGTGCGCTTTTATGGGCTAGCGGCAGCGAATCGCCGATCACCAGATTGCCGCCCCTCCCCGCCGGCCTCCCCGGCGGACTGCTCACGGCCATCACGGCGGCTCACCATAATATCAACGATCTATGGCCCTAAACATATAGGTCATGTGACAAGATTTTGGTCGAGAAATTAACGATTTGGTAAGGACGTCTGCTTCCATGTTCGGCCACCGAGAGCGTTCCGGTGCCGCGAGACCCGCCATGTCGGCAGGGTAACGGTTGGCCGGGACTGGCTGATTTTATGGGGGAATGTCGCCGGATGCCGCGCCTGTCGAAAGCCCTGGGCGACGCCAAGTTGGCCGCCATGTTGCCTGCCAAGTTGGCCTTCGCGCGATCGCTGATCGGGCAGCTTGCACAGGATACCGCCGGCAATACGCTGGGCATCGCGCTGGCCACGATCATCCTGCTTATGAGCCTTGTGGGCAGCGGCACCGATCTGACGCGCGCCTATTTGACGAAGACCAGCCTGCAGAATGCGTGCGACGCGGGCGTGCTGGCCGGCCGCAAGGCGATGACGACCTCGGGCACTTACGGCACGGCGGAAACGGCGAAGGCGAACAAGATGTTCAACTTCAATTTCAACCCGGATGCCACCAATGCCTCATCGATTTCGTTCAACACCGTTTCAAACGCCACCGGAGCCGTAAGCGGCACTGCGACGACGACGATGCCGACAGCCATCATGGGGTTCTTCGGATTCAAATCGATCGACCTCGCGGTCGCGTGCAGCGCCGAAATGCAGATAGCGAGTGCGGACGTGATGTTCGTGCTCGACACCTCGGGATCGATGTCGTGCAATCCCGATGGGACCAACTGCAACAACGGCAGCACCTCGAAGATCCAGGGCGTCCGCGATGCGGTAAGCAATTTCTACAAGACCGTCGCCGCCGCTGTGCAAGATCCGACAAATGCACGTATTCGCTTCGCGTTCGTGCCCTATGCCCAGACAATCAATCTAAGCTGGCTCTGGTATACCGGAGCGATGCCGATGAGCTATTTTGCCGATAGAGCGCCGTTCCAGACGAAGCTCGCCTATTTCAACACGCCCGTATACGACGCCCCGGTCGTCGCCCCGCCCGTGACGACTACCGAGACTTATAGCACCGGTCTCGTTCAATCGACCTGCAACGATTATGGCAATAATAAATTTCCCATTTGGAATGGTAAAAATCCGGAGAGTGGTGGCGGGCCGGCGCCGAAGGCAACGACCAGCACATCTTATTCGTACAAATCTTGGACCCAAAGATGCACTCTAGGTATCTGCACCTACGGAACCTGTGTTCGAAACAAGACGGTGACCACCACAAACTATACTGGCCTTTCAGGTTACACGTTGACCAACTATCGTTTCGGTCCCGCCACGATCGACGTTTCAAAGTTCAAGGATCGGAACAGCGTGCCGATTGCGAGCACCATTTCCACCAGCGCCAAGGTCCCCTCGGCGGGCTACTACGACATGCCGACGCTCGGCGGGATGGTCGGAACCTCCGGCGTCTCCGGGATCACCAATTCCACGGCCATTTGGAGTGGCTGCATGGAAGAGCGCGCGACAGTGCAGAGCCTGTCGATGTCACCGGTGCCCAGCGGTGCCACCGATCTTGATCTCGATTCCGAGCCGACCGACGATTCAACGCGCTGGAAAATGACCATTGCCGGTCTGGAATGGCTTCGTACGTGGACCGCGACAACGAATCTCAGCGCGGCCGATTATTCTGCTCACTACGGCTCTTGGATCGCACCTCA
>CANFIV010000035.1 GCA_947446935.1 Sphingomonadaceae bacterium
CGCACCGAGGCGCTGAGGTTCAACCGATCGAGCTGGAGGCGGCGTTTCACGCGGATCCGCGTCTCGATCATGAAGAAGGTCATCAGCACGGTGAGCAGCGTTTCGAGCACGACGCTTGGCGTGGCAAACGCAACCTGTTCGATCACAGAAGGCGTGGCGAGCACCACCTCGCGCGTGCTGTGTCCGGTCAGGCGGGCGAGCTGGCGGTTGAAATCATTGATCCAGGCGAGGTTGCCGCGCAGTTCGGCAAAGCGGCGCCCGACCACATTGAGCATGTCGGGCACCTGATCGACCATATTGAAGGCAGGCTGCAGGATGAGGGCGAGCGCCGCGACGATCACTGCCGCTATGGTCAGGATGGCGATCAGCGAGGCCAGCATGCCGGGAAGGCCAAGCCGGGTCAGCCGATCCGCCAGCGGCGCGAGCACGATGGTGATGACTACTGCGATGACCGGCGGCAGGAACACCACTGAACCGATCGACAGCACGAAAGGCAGCGCCATGAACAGGCCCGCCATCAACAGCAGCACGATCGCCGACTGGAGCCGCGCGCGGGCATCGCCGGGCCAATCGCCCATGTCATCTGCCCGGCGCATGGGTGTAGCGGCAAGCGCCAGGGGGGTGGGCTCGTCAAGCGGCAGTTCGGGGTTGGGCATATCGGCCATGTCGCGGCGCAATCTGGCCCCCCACTGTGGCAGGATCAAGACCCTTTGGCTCAAAGGCTTAGGAGAATTTCAACCATCCGCCCCGGCCGTGCGCCAGCTCATCGTGCCAGCTCACCATACCGGCTTACTGTGCCGGCTTACTGGGCCAGCGGTTTGCCGTAGATCATGTATTCCTTGTTCACGTGGCTCTCGATGGCATCGGCAATCGCCACCATCCCCTGGTTGTCATCGAGAATCCAGCCGATCTCGCCGCGGCTGGCGCCATAGCGGGTCACGGCGTTGCGGCGAATGTACTCGATCATCATGAAAGCAAGCTGGCTGGCAAGGCGCGAGGACTGCAGGCGCTTGCGCACCCCCATCAACGGCACGCGCATCGTGCGCACACGGGGATTGCGCAGCCAGAGCAGCAGCTTGGCCCAGTTGAACGGGAACAGGGATCCGCCCATCGGCTTCAGCACTTCGTTGAGATCGGGCAGCGTCATCATGAAGGCCACCGGCTCGCCGTCATACTCGGCGACCATGATGAGGTCCTCGCGCACGATCGGTTTGAACTTCTTGCCCGCGTAGGCGATCTCGGTGTCGGTGAACGGCACGAAGCCCCAGTTGTCGGACCAGGCATCGTTGAGGATGTCGAGGATCAGGCGCGCTTCGGAATCGAACTTGCTCTTGTCCACGCCTCGTATGCGAATGCGCGGGTTCTTCTCGCCCGAGGATACCACGCGCTGGATCAGTGGTGGAAACTCGTGCGTGATATCAAGCTCGTAAGTCAGCAGCCGCTTGGCGGGGGTGTAGCCCAGCGCCTCGATATAGGCAGGATAGCGCTTGCTCTGGTGGCCCATCATCACCGTGGGTGATTGATCGAAGCCGCTGATGAGCTGGCCCGGCTCTTCCCAGATCGACATCGAGATCGGCGCGAGCACGCGGTCCATGCCCTTTTCGCGCAGCCAGTCCTCAGCGCGCCGGATCAGCGCCTGCGCGGTGGCTTCGTCTTCCGCCTCAAGCAGGCCCCAATTGCCCACGCCCGGACCCATGCCCTGCACCGGGTCCATCGCAATCGCCAGCTTGTCGATATGCGCCGAGATGCGCCCGACCACTGCGCCGCCGCGCCGCGCCAGGAAGAGCTGGACATCGGCATGCTCGAAGAACGGGTTCTTGCCCGGAGTGATCAGCTCGATCGCCTCCATCCTGAGCGGCGGAACCCAGACCGGATCATCGCGATTGATCCGATAGGCCAGGT
Organism: Sphingomonadaceae bacterium; assembly: GCA_947446935.1. Taxonomy (GTDB): domain Bacteria; phylum Pseudomonadota; class Alphaproteobacteria; order Sphingomonadales; family Sphingomonadaceae; genus Novosphingobium. Next base: position 1,903 of record CANFIV010000035.1, read on the forward strand.
CCACAAAGGCAATGCGATCGGCCTTGCTGGAAACGGGCGTGATGCTTACTTCGCCAGGAGCGCTGGTATTGCCGGCCACGATCTTGCCTTTGTTTGGAATTAGACGGGTAGGGAAAGGCGACCTGCGTTTGCCCGTGCCGGATTGTCAAGCTTGGCATCAGGCGGAACGGGATACGATCGGCAGCCTCGACGAGTCTACTGGGAACGATTTGCATGCTTGCCTCGGACACTTTCGATACAGCCCCGAGCGCTGTGCCACCCGCGCCGCCGGAAGGCAGCGCGGCGATGCAGGCCGCTGCTACGCTGGCACGCACGCCCGACGACAAGGCCATGCTGCGCGCTGCGGTGGAGCTGACTCGCGACCTTGCGCCGGCACGCGGCGCGATCTTCTGGCCCGATATGCTGATTTCGGCGTTTGTGGGGTACGCCTCGCTCGCCGGGGCGATCCTTGCGCAGAATGGCTGGGCCATGGCGGCCTTCGCGCTGGTTTCCGCGCTCATGCTCTATCGTGCGCTGCTGTTCATCCACGAGCTTTCGCATATTCACAAGGACGCGCTGCCGGGCTTTCGGCTCGGCTGGAATCTGCTTGTGGGCATTCCTCTGCTCACGCCTTCGTTCATGTATGAAGGTGTCCATCCGCTGCACCACGCGCGCACCCGTTATGGCACGGCGGAAGATCCCGAGTATCTGCCGCTCGCGCTGATGAAGCCGTGGTCGTTGCCGGTGTTCCTGCTCACCGCGTTGCTGCTGCCGGTGGCCTTGCTGATACGCTCGGCCGTGCTCGTTCCGCTCGGCGCGCTGGTCCCGCCGCTGCGGGAACTGGTGTGGGCGCGTGCCTCGGCTCTCGCGATCAACCCTGCCTTCCGCCGCCGCCCGCCTGAAGGCGCCTTCGCGCGCATGGTGCTATGGCAGGAAGCGGGCGCTTCGGGTTGGGCGTGGTTCGTGCTTGGCTGGTCGGCGACGCACAGCTGGCGGCCTCTGGTGATCGCGCTGGGGGTGATCGCACTCGGTGCAGTGCTCAACCAGACGCGGACGCTGGTCGCGCATCTGTGGGAGAACGAGGGCGAAACAATGACCGTGACCGGGCAGTATCTCGATTCGGTCAACGTACCGCCGCCGGGCTGGGTGACAGTGCTCTGGGCCCCGGTCGGCTTGCGCTACCACGCGTTGCACCACTTGCTGCCAAGCCTGCCCTACCATGCGCTTGGCGAAGCGCACCGCCGACTTTGCGCGGAACTCGGCGGTGGCTCGACGTATGCGCGCTCGAACTATCCGGGGCTGTTTCCGCTGCTCGGTCGGCTGGTGCGCAGCACGATGGGTGCGCGCTGAGCCTTATCGCATCACGGCGACATAAATCCCGACGGCGATGACCAGCAGGGCAAAGCCGCGCTCGACAAGCCCCCGCCGCGCAGCGAGCTGTTTTGCTCCGGCCAGCCCTATTGCGGCACCGACCAATCCGCCGGCGACAAGCAGAGCAACCAGCGGCCATTCGACGAAGCCGGAGAGCGCATATGACGTGGCGGTCGTCGCGCCCAGTGCGGCGACGACAACGAGTGACGTGCCAGAGGCATAGCGCATCGGCATGGCCGTGGCGGCGATCAAGCCGGGCACGATCAGGAACCCGCCGCCGATTCCGAAGAAGCCGGCCAAGAGGCCCGTGCCAAAGCCGATGGCGATGAGGCGCGGCAGCAGTTGCGACGCGCTCGTACGGGTGAGCCGCACATCTGCGCGCTCTTCGCCGCTGCGCGGGCGGAGCATGGACAGGCCCACGCCGATCATCAGCAGGCCGAACAGCATCAGCAAGCGCTTGCCATCGAGCGCCTTGCCAATCTCGGCCCCGATCGCAGCGCCGATAACGCCGGACAGCGCAAAAACCCCGGCGCAGCGCCATTTGACCGTCCCCGCACGGGCATGGCCCGCAAGGCCGACGAGCGCGTTGAGCGTGACCGCCACCGCACTGGTGCCCACGGCAGCGTGGGCCGAGGCCACGCCCACGCCGTAGACCAGCAGCGGCGTCATCAGGATTGATCCACCCGCGCCAAGGCCAGCGAGGATCGCTCCGATCAGGGCGCCACTGGCCAGCGCTGCGATGATCGTTTCCACCAGCACGTGTCAGGCCGCCTGCCGCCGGTTCCATGGCATCATGGCCAGGAGCCGCGCCATGCCGCACCAGCCGGTGCTGCCGGCGAAGACGAGGCCTGCGCCGACAAATGCGGCAAGGCCCAGAAAGGCGGTCTGGACGGTGAGGCCGAGCACGACACCCAGCACGACCAACGAACCCGCCGTGATCTGCACCTGGCGCATGATTTCGATCGGGGCCTTGCGGTCTTCAGTCACAGGCAGCCCTGCCGCGCGCCACGCGTCGAGTCCGCCCTCAAGCAGATAGGCCGGGCAGTCCGCCGCGGCGGCGAGCCGGGCCGCGTTGGCCCCGGTGCGCATACCGGTGCGGCAATGGTAGACCACGGCAGGTGCGTCTTCGATCCGGCCCAGCGTATCGAGCGGGCGGTTTTGGGCACCTGGAATGCTGGCGCGAGCGTGCTCGTCCGGGGCGCGGATATCGATCAGGGCGGCACCGGAGGCGATCAGGCGACGCGCCTCGTCCGGGGTGATCGTGGGCAAGGTCATGGGATCAGTCCTTCGCGCAGTAGAGTTGGTAGAGCGTGCCGAGCAGGGTTTCGATCCGGGGGTCGGCGATGCGGTAGCGCAGCACTTGTGCCTCGCGCGTGAAAGTCACCAGACCCTCTTCGCGCATGATCGCGAGGTGCTGTGAAAGCGCCGATTGCGACAGGCCAACCAGCGCGGCGAGTTCGCCAACCTTGGTTTCGCCGCGTTCGACAAGGGTGCACAAAACCATGAGGCGGCGCGAATTGGCGAGGCTGCGCATGATCGCCGCAACGGCGGTCGCATTCGCTTCAAATGCCGCGAGTTCGAGGGGAGGGTGGATCGTCATGGGCCCTTTATATCAGGTATTGCTAATTTAGCAAATACTAATATAATGGCTCGCGAAAGGACCTCCCCCATGCCTGCGACCCCTGAAATCGTGGCCTTCTTCGATGAGCCGACGAACACTGCGAGCTATCTCGTTGCCGACCCTGCCAGCGGCACGGCAGCGGTGATCGACCCCGTGCTCGATTTCGATCAGGCTTCGGCCCGGATCGGTTCAGGCTCGATCGAGGCGATCCTCGCCGCCGCCGCCGCGCGCGATTGGCGCATCGCCATTGTGCTCGAAACCCACGCGCATGCTGATCATCTGAGCGGCGCGAAACTGATCGCCGCGCGGACCGGGGCTTGGATCGGGATCGGCGCAGACATCACCGCGGTGCAGAAAACCTTCGCCCCCCTATTCGGGGCGACCGATCTCCTGCCGGATGGCGGCGATTTCGATCGTCTGCTTCATGATGGTGAGGCCATCGCGCTCGGCACGCTGGCCTTCACAGTCATGCACACACCCGGCCACACGCCGGCCTGCGTCAGCTACAGGATCGCCGATGCGGTCTTTGTCGGCGATACCGTGTTCATGCCCGATTACGGCACGGCGCGCGCCGATTTCCCAGGCGGTGATGCCCACGCGCTCTACCGCTCGATCCGTCGCCTGCTTGAACTGCCAAGCGATACACGGCTGTTCTTGTGCCACGACTACAAAGCGCCCGGCCGAGCCGACTATGTGTGGGAGACGACCGTGGCGGCGCAGCGCGCAGGGAACATTCAAGCGCATGACGGGATCGACGAAGCCGCGTTCGTCGCCCTGAGGCAAGCGCGCGATGCGGGTCTGGCCCCGCCGAAGCTGCTCTTGCCCTCAATTCAGGTGAACATCCGCGCAGGCCGGATGCCGCCGGGGGAGGGTGGGGCTGGCCCAGCGCTGCGCTTGCCGCTGCGCGCGGACGATCCTTTTGCGGCTACTCTTCTGTCCTGACCAACACGGTCTCGCCGATCAGCAGGAACAGAAAGAAGGGCGCCCAGGCGGCAAGGATGGGCGGATAACCGCCGAAATTGCCCATCGCCAGCGCGGCGTTGTCGACCACGAAATAGGCGAATCCCAGCGCCATGCCGATCACCGCGCGCACGAACAGGCGTCCTGAACGCGCGAGGCCGAACGCGGCGACCGCGCCCAGCAGCGGCATGAGCAGGGCTGAAAGCGGCCCCGAAATCTTGTGCCACCATTTGCCTTCCAGCTCGCTCGTGCGGTAGCCGGCGGCGCGGATGGCATTGATGGACTCGGTGAGCTGAGGCAGCGACTCCCCGTCGGCATCGGCCTTGCGGATCACCACTTGCGCCGGATCGACGGCCTTCGCGAAGACCTGGCTTGGCGGATAGGTCGTGCGCCGCGCGCTCTGCACGTCGAAGCCGGTCGGTTTCTCGAAGTGCCAGCCGGGTTTGGCATAGGTTGCGCCGGGCGAGCGCACGATCTCCACGACCACGCCGCCCGGATCGCGCCGATACCAGCTGACATCGCGCATGTGCATCGCAGCGCCGCGTCCTTCAATCGCTTTGGCGAAGAGAATGTTCTGCCCGTCCTGCAGCCAGACGTTGGTCTTGACTGCGCTGTCGCGCGGGATCGGCCCATAATCGACCGCCTGCCACGCTTTGAGCGTGGCGCTCGAACGGACGACAACCCGTTCGGTAAAACCAAGAGTGAGCAGCGCTGTCACCGCCGCGACGAGGAACAACGGTGCGAGGATCTGGTGCGCAGATAGCCCGGCGGCCTTGAGCGCGATCACTTCGCTGTTCTGGTTCAGCGTCATCAGCGTGATGATCGTGGCCAGCAGCACCGAATAGGGCAAAAAGCGGCTGACCAGCTGCGGCATGCGCAAGCTGACATACGTCCAGAGCTCCCCCTGCCCGTTGCCGGGCGCGGCCAGAATCCGGCCGCTCTCGCTCAGCAGATCGAGCATCTGGAGGATCAGTACGAGCATCAGCAGCACCGCGATGATGCGCGTCGCGAACATGCGCCCGATGTAGAGCATCACCGTGCGCGAGGGGAAAAACTCAAACTGCATCGCTGGCCCCCGCCAGTTGCGGTTTGCGCGCGGCAAACAGCTTCTGCACCGCGCGTGTGATCTTGGCGAAGCCGGTCTCAAGCCCGCCGATGGGCTGCCCGCCGGGCACATAGGCAAGCTGCCGATACATCCACATGATCAGCGCTGCAAACAGCACGAACGGGCCCCACAGCGCCAGCGTGGGATCGATGCGGCCAAGGCTGGAGACGTCCTGCCCGTATTCGTTGACCTTGTGATAGGCGACCACCATCACGATCGAGAGGAACACGCCGAGTGCCGAGCTGGACCGCTTCGGCGGCACGGCCAACGCGACCGCAAGCAGTGGCAGCAGGAACATCATCGCCACTTCGACGAGGCGGTAGTTGAGGCTGGCGATGCTTTGATAGCGCGCGGCCTGTGAGGAGTCCTTGCTCCAGCCGATGCGCAGCAGCTCTGGCAGGAAATACTCGCGGTCTCGTTCGCCGCGGCTGCGGAACTGTTCGATGCGAGGCAAGTCGATCGGCAGGTCGTGCGTCGCGAAGGTCAGCACGCGGGGCGAATTGATCCCGGGGCCATCCTGCACAATCTGGCCCTCGGTCAGCCGCAGGATCACCGTATCGGGGTTTTCCTTGTTGGCGAAGAATTGCCCCTCGCGCGCCGAGATGACGAGCACCTGTCCGTCCTTGGCCGCGATCCGCGCGAAAATCCCGCGCAAGTCACGCCCCTCGTCGCGGCTGGCATCAACCCGCAGCGCGGTGCGATCCTGCAGCGTGTTGAACTCGCCGACCTTGATCGAGGCCCCGAGTGCGCCCGAGCGCAGATCGAACTGCAGCTGCTCGTAATAATAGCGCGAAAGCGGCTGGAGATAGCCGACGATCAGAAGATTGAGCGCGGCCAGCACGATCGTCAAGAGATAGGGCACGCGCAGCAGGCGGGTATAGGACAGGCCGACCGCGCGCATCACATCGAGCTCGGACGAAGTGGCGAGCCGGCGGAATGCCAGCAGAATGCCGAGCATGAGCCCGAGCGGAATGGCGAGGCTGGCATATTCCGGCAGGAGATTGGCCAGCATCTTGAACACGACACTCACCGGACCGCCCTCTGTCGCGACGAAATCGAACAGCTTGAGCATCTTGTCGAGCACAAGCAGCGACGCGGCGATCACAAACACCGACAGCATCGGCACGATCACGAGCCGGGCGATATATTTGTCAGTGGCGGTCAGGAAGGTCAAAGGCGGGGCGGCTCGTTGCGACCGGAATGGAGCGTCCGGTTAGCCCGGTTCAGAGGCGGGCGGAAGTTGAAAATGCGGCCGAGGCTTGCTGTTGCGCGAACCTTGGCCTGACTCATGGCCCGATTCGCGGCGAATCAGGCCTTTTCAAGCGTGCACTGCAACGGGTGCTGATTCTGGCGTGCGAAATCCATGACCTGATTCACTTTGGTTTCGGCGATCTCGTAAGGGAAAATTCCGCAGACGCCGACGCCCTTCTGGTGGACATGGAGCATCACCCGCGTCGCCTGCTCCAGATCCATATGGAAGAAGCGCTTGAGCACCATGACGACGAATTCCATCGGCGTATAGTCGTCGTTCAGCATCAAGACTTTGAACATACTCGGTTTTTTGGACCGGGTGCGGGTCTTGGTGGCAATGCCGATCTGGTCGTCGCCGTCGCCGCCTCCGGGGCCTTTCGGCGTGTCTCCATCGCCTGCGCGCACCGCAATCAGGCTGTGCGCCGCCACGAAGCCATCATATGCGGCAGAGCCCTCAGGGGCGTTGGAGACAGCGGACAAAGTCATGATTGCGTCAATATCGCATCGCACCGCCCCTCGTACAAGAGGCCGCACGGCACTTGGCCCGAAAGTCTGCACAAGATCGCTCTCCGCAAGGTGCTCCAACGAAAGCGAGCCGGGCGGGGTGTCCCCCGTCCGGCCCGTTTCCAATTGCATCGGGCTGCGCCTCGGCGCGCCCGGCAGTCCGATCAGGCGGCCTGCTTGATCTTTTCGACCGCGAGGCTGACGCGGTTCGAGATCGGCTGGAAAGCTTCGCTGGCCAGCTTGAGCATGGCTTCGCTGTTCTTCGAGCTGGCGGCAACCGCAGCGTCGAACTGCTTGCGCAACATGGCGTTCTGCTTCTCGA
>CANFIV010000036.1 GCA_947446935.1 Sphingomonadaceae bacterium
CTGCGCGGCGATGTTCCGGCTGGATGAGATCGCTGCCGCTGCGCAGGACACCCGGCTCGATCTGTTCGTGGCGGGGACCAACGACCTCGCCAAGGAACTGCGCTGTGCGCTCGATACCGAGCGCAGCGCCTTGGCACCGGGGCTGTTCCTGATGCTGGCAGCGGCGCGCGCGCATGGGCTTGCTGTGCTCGACGGGGTGTTCAATCCGCTCGACGATCCCGCCGGGCTGGAACGCCAATGCGCGCAGGGGGCTGCGCTGGGCTTTGACGGCAAGACCTTGATCCATCCCAGCCAGATCGAGACAGCCAATGTGGCATTCAGCCCGGCCGCCGATGCGGTCGCTTGGGCGCAAGTGATCGTCGATGCCTTCGCCGCGCCCGATGCCGCCGGGGCGGGGGTGCTCAAGGTTCAGGGCAAGATGGTCGAACTGCTGCACCTCGAAGAGGCGCGCCGCACTTTGGCGATCCACCGCGCGATTGGCGCGTGACGGCGGGCACTCTTTGTAAGCCTGGCGGATGCCAATTGCGGATGGCGAACGCCGAGTGATGATGGAGCGACACGGCCACACTCCAACACAGGGCACACTTTCCCGAACGGGGGCAGCCAAGTTTTGCGCTGATCATCTGCCCTGCGCGAAGGCAGCTTTTCATCAGGCCAAAACGCGATGGCCGCCTTCGGCGTTGTCCCACATCGCCGGTTCGTGTCCGGGAAAAATACGGACGCCGCGTTCCCACTGCCGGTGGATCCACTGCAGCGTTCGGTGGGCGGCCTCACCATCGGCATGGGCAAGCGGATCCGGCCCTTGCAGCTTTTCCAGCGACTGGCACAAATAGCAGGCATCCGCAGCAAACAGCATCTCGCCTTGCGAGGTCTTGACGAGGAGCGACTGGTGGCCATGCGAATGGCCATATGTCGGTATGCAGCGCACGCTGCCGTCGCCAAAGATGTCGTGCTCACCATCGATCAGAAGGCGAGGCTGGGCATCCTCCCAATGGCGGACCGCGTAAGCCAGTTCGCGACCGCGCTCGTCCTGTGCTGCATCCCATTCGCGGCGTTGCAGGACGACCCGGGCATTGGGAAGCTGGGTGTTTGCACCGCAGTGATCGAAATGGAGATGCGAATTGATGACCTGGCGAATGCTTGTCGGGTCCACGTCCACGGATTGCAGGCGCGAAGCCAGGTCCTCGCCGGCGGCCATATGGACCTGCTGATACATTTCGATCGGCCTGAGGGGGTTTACCGGGTCGGCAATGAGGTCGGGATGCAGGCCGGTATCAAACACGATGGATCCGGCGGGATGGCGGATCAGAATGCTGTAGACTGGAATGCGGATGGATCCGCTCTCATTGTCCAGCAGATAGCGCTTTTCCATCGTCATCCAGCCACAGACAAAGCCGTCGACACGCAGCATCTTTCGTCTCCCGATAAAGCAGCAACAGCGTTGATGACAGTGTCTGGTCCGCTGAGCGGCCAGAGCTCCTACTGAATTCGGCGTCGCAGGGCTGCGGTCAGCCGCGGCACAAACTGAGTTGCATCGCCGACGACGCCGAGATCGCAGAAACCCATGATCGGCGCGCTGCGGACACCGTCCCGCTTTCCTTGAGCCTGACTGCAGCTTCGACCGCTTGCGCGTCGAAGGGGGACAGCGTGCCGGGCAAGACGCGCCCGCCCCGCCAGTGAACGTCCTCGGCATCGACCCCGGCACCGGTCTGGGTCTTTATGACGACGACGCACCGCATCAGCTGACCAGCTGGGCAGCTGCGTGGATACCTGCGATGCGGCCGAACGTGAGCGATCTGAGCACGGCGACCATCGAAGGATATTCGTGGTAGAACAGGCCGGTGATCTCCCCGGCCGCATAGAGGCCGGGGATCGGTCGGCCGTTCGTGGCCAGAACTCTCGCGTCCGTATCGGTCTTGAGCCCGCCGTAGGTGAAGCAAATCGCCGCAGTCATCGGGAAGGCGATGAAGGGGGCATTCTCAAGGCGGTAGGCCCAGTTGGATTTGGGCGGTTCAAGCCCCACAGTCGACAAGCCGTCGACCTTGTAGGGATCAAACTCACCCTCTCCCACCGATGCGTTGTACGCTGCGATGGTCTCCAGAAGACTGTCCCGCTCCAGCCCGAGCTGGTCAGCCAGATCCTCCAGCGTATCCGCCGTGATCGGCGGCTGATCCGTCATGGCCAGCGCCATGACATCAGCATTGTTCGCGATCGTCTGGTCGGCGATGAAATAGGCCTGCTGGTCCTGATTGCGCCATACCTCGTAGGCGATAAGCTCGAAGGTCAGTTCGAATGTGGCCTGCCCTTCATCGTAAAAGCGCTTGCCGTGCTTGTTGACGACAATGCCGAAGGGGTGGGGGTGGATGACAGCATCGGGGTGGTTCGTGCGTGCATCGACCAGCTCCGTGTGCGCCATGTCGAACTGGCCGCTGGTATCGGCCCCGATCGCCATGGCCATTTCGAGCCCCGCGCCCTTGTTGTATTTGAGGCCTGGCGCGAGAAGCTTCAGGTCGCAGGCATTGGCGCCCATATACTGGCTGAGCATTCGGGGATTGCCTTCAAACCCGCCGCAGCCAAGCACCACGACGGGTGCTTTCAGTTCCCGAATGAACCCATCGGCTCCCCGGACAAAGATCCCCGCGATGCTGCCGTTGTCGGCGACCGAGAGCCGCGTCGCCTCGGTTCCATAGAGAATTTCTCCCATGCCGGTCTTTTCGAGCGCTGCCGCAAGCTTCTCGACAATCTCATAGCCGCCTGCGCTGGGGTGGCTGACGGGCTCGTTGTAATCCCATGCCACGTCGAAAGCGGTCCGCATGATTTCAACGCCCGCATCGCGCACGAAGCGCATCGTCGGCGGTGTCTCGCGCTCAAGGCGGCGGCAGTAGTCCAGATCGACAAGACCTTTGGACACCCGCTCCATTTCGCCAAGCCAAAGCGGATCAAGCTCGTCAGATGCAGTGAGCCTGAGCCCCGCACCAGTCCAACGCGTGGCTCCGCCGCGCTCCTCGAAGGGGGCGACTTCAAGGACTGATACCCGCACACTGCGCCCTGACTTGGAAGCTTCCTGCACGAAACTGAGCGCCGCTGAGAGTCCTGCTGCGCCGCAGCCGACGGCGATCAGATCATAGACTTCAGACATGCCAACCCTCCTGTTTGCCGATCTGAGGGAGCAGGTTCGCTGATACCGTACCCTCAGCCGAGCCGTTGCCATCGCTGCGAAGCGATGATTGCGAAGGCAGAAAAGTGTCGTGAAAGCGTAGTGTTTACAATCGGCTGTCTTGATATTGGATATGTAATAAGGCCGCCTCTGCTGCGGCCCTGCACGTGCAAATCAATGTAGGCGCGGCTGCCATGCAGGATATTTTGCTGCGTGCCGTAACGCGCGGTAAGGCACGGATAGCGCGCGAAAAGAGGTTTGCTGCACGCAGCGCGCTCGCTCGCGAGGAAGGCGGGCGAGGGTTGGACCTGCGGCGAGGCAGGCGACTTTCCGTCGATTGACATCCGCGGGATTTGCGCGGCAATTCGGTGGCACTACAGAATGTGGATGCTGGATGAATGCGGGCTCCAGTCGTTCCCCAACCGCGCAGCATCGCTACATGCTGACGATGCTGCGCAATATAGGAACCGGCCGGTTTTTTGTGCGTGTGGGGCACAACAAAGGTGAGGGTGGATGAAGGGATTGTTCGATCTGACGGGAAAGGTCGCTCTTGTAACGGGCGGCAATGGAGGCATCGGCTTGGGCATGGCCAAGGGGCTGGCGATGCACGGTGCTACGGTCGTGATCTGGGGAAACAAGCCGGAGAAGAATGAACGCGCGCTGGCAGAACTCCAGACCTTCGGTGGTGAGGTACGCTGCGCTCAAGTCGACGTGTCGAATGAGGGCGCTGTTTCTGCTGGAATTTCGGCTATCGTCGAGGAATTTGGCAGGATCGATCAGGCCATCGCCAATGCTGGCATTTCCATCAGCCGCAAGAATATGTTCGAGATCTCCGAAGCGGACTTTGATCGCATCGAAGCGGTAAACGTCCATGGCGTGTTCTTTACCTTGCGCGAGGCGGCGCGGCATATGCTCACCCGCATCGAACAGGGCGGAAAAGGCGGGTCGCTGGTATCCATCGCATCCACGGCATCTATCCACGGCGCCGCCCGTAACGAGCATTATGGCGCATCCAAGGGCGCAGTGGTATCCCTGACCCGCGCGATGGCCGTCGAGCTTGGCCCGCACGGCATCCGCGTAAACTCCGTGCTGCCAGGCTGGACAAGGTCTGACTTGACGGCATCGCTGCAGACCTGGGACAAGTTCGAAAAGAACGTAGTCAATCGCGCTCCTGTCGGACGCTGGGCCGACGGCGACGATTTCTCTGCGATCGCGGTCTATCTCGCAAGTGATGCGTCCAGCTTTCACACCGGCGACTCAATCGTGATCGATGGCGGCTACACCGTTTACTGAGGGCGCAACCCGCAGATCTTAATTCCGATGTGAATGTCGCCGGGCGATCCGCTAAATCACTGGTCATCCAGGCTCGGGTCATTTCAGGTGCAGGGCGTCTTCTGACCCTTTGCGTGCATCCGCTGCGCCACCAGGATCAGGACCAGTGACAGCGCGCAGGCGATAAATCCGGCCGCATTCACGAAGACAAAATCGCTCGTGACCAGATAGCCGGCAACCGCAGGGCCCGTCGCCACGCCGCCAAGGGTTGCGCCGCTCACCAGCATGGCCGCACTGCTAGAGGGATCGACTTCGGTGACCGCTTCGAACTGGTAGGCCATGGCGAAGTTGACGGCGAAGTAGAACATGGCGGCCGTCGCCAGAAAGCCGCCCACGGGCTTGAACACGATCAGAACGGCGATGGCCAGAAGCAGCAGGCCGAAACCGAAGATCATGGATCGCTGGTAGCCAAAGCGCGATCCGATGAGCGTTACCAGACCGGCCGCAGCCATGCCGGCCAGCAACACCAGCGAAATATCGCCTTCCACTGCGGCGTCGTCGAGGCCCCAGGCCGCGCCCATGTAGCCCAGAAATCCGTAGACGCTGCCAACGCCGAAAAACATCGCGAAGACGGCGGCAATCCCGGTCCATCCTGCCGGACTGATCGTCTCGGGCGCATGGCTGTGCAGCGCTTCGGAGGCCATTTCGCGCGCAGATTCGCGCGGCAGGAATGGCACCAGCGCCAGCGAGATAGCGCTGAGCCCGGCGATGATCGCAAACAGCACCGAGACGCCATACGTGTCAGCGAGTGTGTTGAAGAACTGCACTGCAAATGCCGCACAGCCGAGCTGGCCGATGTTGTAAATGGCCAGCGCTCGGGCACCGTCCCCTTCGGCCAGGATCGCATAGACGATCGCAATGATGATGCCCGATCCGCACCCAGCGAGGAGCCGGATGGCGAGATAAGGAGCAAAGCCCGTGATCACGATCGAAGCGAGATTGGCTGCGATAAGGATCACTGCTCCGCTGGCGACGGTCATCCGCCAGCCGAGCCGCTGGACCAGCGCCGGGAGCAGGGCGCAGGCCGTGACGCCCAGCGTAATTCCGCCGAGATCGGCCATGGCGCTGAGCCCTGCCTGACTTTCGCTCAGCCCGCGCGTTCGCCCCAGAACCGACAGAAATGCCGGGAGTGTATTGGACACAAGTGCTGCAACCACCCCCATGAGGATCGCGGCGGCAACGGCGAGCCGGGAGTGTGCGGCAGGCGCCGGGGCGTAGGGTGTCACGATTTGGGGTTCAGGACTTCGAAGACCGAAATCGAATCCGATCCGGAGAACCCGAGATCCGCCGCAGTATCATAGGCCTGAACAAACGGCGCGAGCGGAGCGGTGGAGATCCCCAGCTCGTTCGCGCTGTCGACCAGCATGCCGAGCGCCGAACGCATCGCATCGACCGATGCGATGGTCGTCTCGTACTGCCGCGCTTCGATCAGCGGCAGGACAAGGCTCGCACCGAACAGGCCGAGGACCGGATTGTTGGTGAGCATCTTCGACAGAATGGCCGGGGGTACCTTCAGCCGGTCGGCCACGGCGGCGGTATAAGCAACGCCCATCATGTTGAATACGAAAGGAGCGATGAAGGCCTTGTCGCATTGCGAGGCGAAGCCAAGCTCGCCTGCGCGGTGCACCCATTCGCCGATGGTAGCGAAGACGCCCTCCCAGAAGGCGGCTTCTTCGGCGCTGCTGCCGAGGATGAACTGCCCTTGGCCCGCGACAATGTCTTCCGGGCCGACCATGACTGAAACTTCGGCCATCGTCGCGCCGTGCCGGGCGGCTTCGGCGCCGAGTGCGACGACGTCTTCGACCGAGGTCGTTGTGACGCAGAGAAGGCGCTTGCCCGCAAGATGGGGCAGGGTTTCTGCGCCGAGGAGGGTTTGCCGAGCCGCTTCGGCGTCGACGAGAACGATGAAGACCGCATCGGCGCCTTCGATCGCTGTCCCGGGCGTCTCGGAAACCTTTGCACCGAGCGCGCCCAGCGGTGCAGCTTTGGCTGCGGTTCGATTGTAGACGGCAACATCGTGGCCAAGGGCGAGAAGGCGCGTGGCAAGCGCCGCTCCCATGAGGCCGGCACCCAGGACTGCTATGCGCAAGGGGTATCTCCAGTTCGGCAGATAGGGGATAGAATATGGCCAGAGTTATTTCACATGACCTATGTTCTGTCGACGGATTTTCTGGCAGATGGGCTGCCTGATCCGGGAGAAGCGCCATGCACACGTCGCAGCAAGGTGGCACAGATGCGTTCGAAGTCACGGCCCGCGGGCAGGCTTTGCCAGCGGCCGATCTCCTCGGCTGGGACAAGGGCGACCGGCTAGGTGTCGTCGTCACGGCGCCGTTTGGCGGCCTGGGGGCAGGGCTGCTGGTGGGCCTTGCGACCGCCGCCTATTTCGATGTGGCCGGCGGCGAACGGCGCGGCCGCAATCTCTATCCCGAGATCTATCTGATCCATGTCGGTGGGCGCTGGGGCAGCCATGCCTCGTTCGATTTCTGGCCGGAGCGCAAGGAGATCTTCGCGGGCAATGCGGTGGAGGCGCTGCGGGCCATCAATGCGCAAGGGATCACGCATCTCGCGGTTCCGGCGGGCGAGCCGCACGAGGTCACCCACGGCTTTCGCGAGCCCGAAATCGCGGCGGACCGCATTCGCCAGAGCTATCTCTATCATCCCTCCGGCCAGCTGGCCGATGCCGACGTCACGATCGCCACACGGGATGCGGGCGTCCTGTGGAACTTCGATGGCGTGCTGCGCCCGGAGATCTGGCTTGATGCCATGCGGGACGATGTCGAGACGGATGCCACCAAGCGGGATACTAGCGCGGAATCGGTCGACTTTCGGCGTGTGATCGCCTGCATGGAAGCGCGCGCGGATGAGGTCGATCGCGGCTCCGATGCCTGGCGCGATGCCTATGCCTGGGTTTCGCGCGCGCAGACGGACGGCTTTCTTGCACAAGCCTATGCCCGCCTGCCCCTCGAGCGGGCGCTGCTGCAGCTCGACCGCGCGAGGTGATTGCGTTTTATTAGGTCATATGACATGACCTTTCGGGAAAGCCGGATGGCCAGGGCCATCGGCTGAGGCCCGGCGTTGAAGAAGGTAACCCCGCCATGCGCAAGCTGATGTGTTCCGGATTGATGCTGCTGTCGCTGGCCGGTGCCGCGCTGTCGCAGACGCCTGCAACGACGACGGCCAACACCGATTGGCTCTTCCTCGGCAATGGCCCAGACATGCAGCACCATGCCGAACTAGGGCAAATCAACCGCGCGTCCGTCAGCAAGCTGGGGCTGGCATGGGCGGTGGACATGCCAACGACCAATGGTCTTGTCGGCAACCCCCTCATCAAGGACGGCGTGATCTATCAGGGCGGCCCGTTCGGCCAGATCTATGCCAACGATCTCAAGACCGGCAAGCAGCTATGGGTGTTCAAGGCGGACATGCCGGTCTCGGGGACTTCGTTCTCGAACTACATCGCCTATCACATGAACCGGGGCATCGCTCTGAGCGGCGACGATGTGATCATCGCGGCCAATTGTGATCTGATCGCGGTGGACCAGAAGACGGGCAAGCTGCACTGGCGCTCGCAATCGTGCGACGCAAAGGGCGATGATGTCGGTATCACCGCCGCGCCGCGCGTGGGCGACGGCCTCGTCTTCACTGGCAATGCCTGCATGGACGCCGGCGATGGTCGCGGCTTCGTCGATGCGTTCGATGTCCGTACGGGCGAGCGCAAGTGGCGGTTCTACACCGCGCCCAGCGATCCCTCGAAGCCGCAGGACAGCCCGCTCTACGAGATGGCCGCCAAGACCTGGGGTGAGGACTGGTATGGCAAGACGAAGGGCTGCGCCAGCGTCTGGGAGGCGATCACCTTCGACCAGAAACTGCATCAGGTCTATATCGGCACCGGTGGACCCTCGCCGTGGCAGCCCAGCAATCGCGGCAAGAATGCCGGCGATGAACTCTTCACCAACTCGATCGTCGCGCTCGATGCGAGCACGGGCGCCTACAAGTGGCATTTCAAGCAGGTGCCGCACGATGCGTGGAACTATGAAGCCAGCAACGGCATCATGGTTGCGGATCTGCCCGAGAAAGGTGGACCCCGCCGCGTCGTCCTGAACGTGCCGAAGAACGGCTTCGGCTATGTGCTCGACGCCCAGACCGGCAAGTTCCTGCGCGGCGCGAACATCGAGCCGGTGCAATGGGCCAAGGGGCTCGATGCGAACGGACGGCCGATCATCAACCCTGCGGCCGAGTACTGGAAGAACGGCACCAACAAGGGTCTCGTCCAGTATTCGCATGGGTGGGAAGCGCTCGCTTACGACCCTGCGGCCCACACCGTCTTCATACCCGCGACCGTGATGCCGATGCAGGTCTCCTATGATCCCAAGGCGGTCGTGGGCGGAACCGAACTGGACTACTACTACGGAAGCCGCGCGGGCCTTCCGGTCTATGGCGAAGTCGTCGCGTGGGATCCGGTGGCAAACAAGGTGAAGTGGCGCGCGCCCAAGGCACCCC
>CANFIV010000037.1 GCA_947446935.1 Sphingomonadaceae bacterium
ATCATTTCCTCGGTGTGCGCCGGGCCGGGCGTGAAGCGCAGCCGCTCGGTGCCGCGCGGCACGGTGGGATAGTTGATGGGCTGGACATAGACGCCGTATTCGGCGAGCAGAATATCGCTGACCTTCTTGGCCCGCACGGGATCGCCCACCATCAGTGGCACGATGTGCGTTGTGGAGGGCATCACCGGCAAACCCGCTTCGGCAAATGCCTTCTTCAGGAATGCCGCCGCAGCCTGCTGCCCCTCGCGCTCGACGCTCGAAGACTTGAGGTGGCGCACCGCCGCCAGAACGCCGGCGGCGAGCACCGGCGAAAGCGAGGTGGTGAAAATGAAACCGGGGGCATAGCTGCGGATTACGTCGATGATCCGGGAGTCAGAGGCGATATAGCCGCCCATCACGCCGAAGGCCTTGCCCAGCGTGCCCTCGATGATGTCGATCCGGTGCGCGGCCTCGTCACGCTCCGAAATGCCGCCGCCGCGTGCGCCGTACATGCCGACTGCGTGGACCTCGTCGATATAAGTGAGTGCGTTGTACTTTTCGGCAAGATCGCAAATCGCGTGGATCGGCGCGATATCGCCGTCCATCGAATAGACGCTTTCGAACGCGATCAGCTTGGGCAGCAAGGGATCGGTTTCCGCAAGCAACTCTTCCAGATGGGCCACGTCGTTGTGGCGAAAAACCTTTTTCTCCGCGCCTGAATTGCGGATGCCCGCGATCATGCTGGCGTGGTTGAGTTCATCGGAAAAGATGACACAGCCCGGCAGGATTTTGGCCAGCGTGGAAAGCGTGGCGTCGTTTGACACATAGCCGCTGGTAAAAAGCAGCGCGCCGTCCTTGCCGTGCAGATCGGCGAGTTCGGCTTCCAGATCGACGTGATAGTGGGTGTTGCCGCCAATGTTGCGCGTGCCGCCAGAGCCCGCGCCGACGTCGTGCAGCGCCTCTTCCATCGCGCCGATCACCTTGGGGTGCTGGCCCATCGCGAGATAATCGTTCGAGCACCAAACCGTGATCGGCTTGGGGCCGTTGTGCCCGGCAAAGCAGCGCGCATTGGGATAGGCGCCCTTATTGCGCAGGATGTCGATAAAGACGCGGTAACGGCCTTCGGTATGCAGACGCTCGATCGCGGAATCGAAAACCTGATCGTAATTCACCCGCCGCTCCTTGCGCCTATGCAGCTTTGCCTGAGGAGACCCATTGCCGCCACGGCCAGATCACCCGGTGGTTTCTCCGGGTCCCACCCAGCGATCCGCGCGCTTTACGCGGCTTGCAAGCTGTTTGCCAGCGGCTTTTGGGTCATGTCCCTCAAGGCAGGACTGGATTCGGATGGAGAGTTTCAGGGCCGGGCATTGTTCATTGTCCCAGCGCCGCTTCGTGATACGGCCGTGATCGCAAGGCCGGGTCCGTTCAATGGGTCCGTGAGCCAGTCCAGATCATGCTCGGGAACCAAGGTAAGCTGCGGTTCACGTTTCTGTAACGCGGCGAGGCCCTTGATCCAGCCCATGGTCGCGGCACGATCCTCATGCCCTGTCCATTCGGCCATGTAGCGGGATCTGGGCCGCTGCCATTTCACATTGCGGTGCATCGGTGCGGTATCGCCCATGAAAAGGAATTCGCGTCCATTCTGGAGCTGGACGTAGATCATCTGTGATCCCGGCAAATGCCCCGGCGTGCGCACAACGGCAATTCCGGGCGCTATCCCGGCATACCCGGGCGGACCCGAAAGCGCAGCGACCGGCGGGGCAAGTGCTTTGGCTGCAGCCGGCTGAAGGTCTCCGATCGCGGCGACTTGCGCGGTATTTCCCACGATCCGCGCGGCCAATTCATGGGCCCGCGGCAACACCGTCACAAGCCCGCCGATATGGTCAATCTCCTCGCTGGTAAACAGGATCCGCTTTGCAGAGCGCAACCAGTCCTCCACGCGGGATTGCAGCTCAGGATGATAATTTCCGAAGCCGCTGGCCATCGCCTGATCCGGGGTGAGGCCAGCGTTTATCACGGTGTCTCCATCGGGCGTGACCACCCGCCATACGGTGACGGCAGTCTCATCGGTCTTGAGGCCACCACCCGCCACAAGCAGTGTCCCGATGCGGGTTCCGGTAGCAATCGCGGCATATTGGATGGCGGTTGGCTTCGGTCCGCTTTGCCGCGCGGCCTCTGCTCGCAGGCGCGCTATGTCGATCGGGAGCACCGGTGCGGAGCTCGGTCCCGGGTCCATCAACAGCCAATAGTAGGGTAGGGCGATCAGCATGATCAGCAGTATGGCAATTCGGCTGAACATGCCCCGCCTTCTCGCGTAACAGCCTAAAACACAAGTCGCGTGGCGATCCCATATCGCAGGAGCGCCGGCATCAGACTATCGTCTGCAGGATCAGCGAGGGTGAACAGGGCAATGTCGCCACGATCCGTGCCTTCCGGACTCGGCCATTCCTGCCCCTCGGTCAAAAAGGCGATCCGCCGTGCGATACCGTCCGACCCGTCGACGAACCGGGTTCCAGGCCCGAAGGCGGCGGCCAGTTCGGCTTCCAGCAGGGGAAAGTGCGTGCAGGCCAGCACCACTGTGTCGATCCGGTCGCCGTCCGGCATTGCGCGCAGCGCGGCAGCGGCACGCGCGTAAACTGCCGGATCAACCGGCTCTCCGCGCAGCTTGGCCTCTGCGGCGGCGACAAGTTCTGGCGCGGCGTGGCGCAGCAGGCGCTTGTCGGAAGCAAATTCAGCTTCGAGCCGGTCGACATAGCCCTGCCGGATTGTCGCCTCGGTGCCGAGCAGGCCGATTACGCCGGTCCGGGTCATCGCCGCCGCAGGCTTGATCGCGGGCACGGTGCCTACAATCGGTACCTCCAGCACCTCTCGTACCGAAGCGAGCGCGATGGTCGAAGCCGTGTTGCAGGCAATGCAAACGAGGCGCGGGTGGTAGCGCTCGGTCAATCGACCGAGCAAACCGGAAACGCGCGCCGTGATCTGTGCCTCGGTCTTGTTGCCATAAGGCAGGCCAGCGTTGTCGGAGACGTACATGACAGGTGCTTGCGGCAGGAGCTTCCGCACTTTGCCGAGCACCGAAAGTCCGCCGACGCCGGAATCGAACAGGAGGAGCGGAGCGGCGGGATCGCCTGATGCAGGTTGGGGGGTCATTGCAGGTCTTCTATCGAGAGTGGTGGCAAAAAGAAAACCGTCCCTCTCCCCTTTGTGCCCCGGCGCGGTTAAGAGCGGATCGTATGAGCCCCTCTCTTGCACTCACCTGCGCGGTCGCGGTCGCCGCCTACTTTCTCGGCTCTGTGCCGTTCGGCCTTTTGTTGACCCGCTTTGCCGGGGCGGGAGACCTCCGTTCGATCGGTTCGGGCAATATCGGCGCCACCAACGTGCTGCGCACCGGTCGCAAGGGGCTGGCCGCGGCGACGCTGCTGCTTGATCTGGCCAAAGGCGCGACTGCGGTCCTGCTGGCCCGACACTTTGCGCCGGGTGCGGAGACAGTCGCGGCGTTTGCGGCTGTGATCGGCCATTGCTTTCCGGTCTGGCTGCGCTTCAACGGCGGCAAGGGCGTGGCGACCACCATGGGCGTGGCGCTCGGCCTCGCCTGGCCGATAGGCCTTGCCTACGCGCTGGTCTGGCTCGGCATGCTCATCGCCACCCGCATCTCCTCGTTGGGCGGCATGAGCGCCGTGGTCGCGGCCCCGCTGGCGGCGCTGGCGTTTGGCTACACGGTCTATGCACCGGTCCTCGCGGCTTTGGCGCTGCTGGTGTTGTGGCTTCACCGCGCGAATATCGCCCGCCTTCGCGTCGGCACCGAACCCCGGATCGGCACGAAAGGATGAGCCTTGCCGCTGCTGCGCTCTCGCCTCAGGCCGAGTTCGCGCGTGTTCGGTTGCTCCGCTCGCCCGGCATCGGCCCGGTCAGTTATTTCCAGCTTCTGCGCCGTTTTGGCGACGCTGCGGCCGCGCTGGATGCACTGCCTGACCTCGCGGCGCGGGGAGGGGGGCGATACCGGCCCGTCCCGCCCGAGAGGATCGAGGCAGAGTTAGACCGCCTGCGCCGGG
This sequence comes from Sphingomonadaceae bacterium, assembly GCA_947446935.1. Classification (GTDB taxonomy): domain Bacteria; phylum Pseudomonadota; class Alphaproteobacteria; order Sphingomonadales; family Sphingomonadaceae; genus Novosphingobium. The sequence continues at coordinate 4,032 of CANFIV010000037.1, forward strand.
CCGGAGGGCAGTATCTTTTTCACGATTCGCCCGTGTACCCGCGCCTCCTCGCTTCGCTCGAAACACCGCCGCCGATACTCACTTGGCGGGGTGACCTTTCGTTGTTGGGGCAGGGGGCCGTCGCGCTTGTCGGCGCGCGCAATGCGTCGGCCGGTGCCTGCCGACTTGCGCGTGAATATGCTGCTGAGCTGGCTGCGCGGGGATATGCGGTCGTTTCGGGCCTGGCGCGCGGGATCGACGCCGCCGCGCACAAGGGCGCGCTGGCCGGCATGGCGCGCGGCGGCGGTACGATCGGCGTGATCGCCAGCGGTATCGATGTGACATATCCGCCCGAACATGCCGCCTTGCAGGAAGATGTCGCGACGCGCGGGCTCCTGCTTGCAGAAATGCCCCCGGGCACAGAGCCGCTTGCGCGCCATTTTCCCTTCCGCAACCGCATCATCGCGGGGCTCGCCGCCGGCACCGTGGTGGTTGAGGCTGCCCCTCGCTCGGGCTCGCTGATCACCGCGCGCCTTGCCGGCGAAGCGGGGCGAGAGGTCATGGCCGTGCCCGGCTCGCCGCTCGACAGTCGTTCACGCGGCTGCAACGAACTGATCCGCGACGGGGCGGTGCTGGTTCAATCGGCTGATGATATCGCCGAATTGCTCGAACGCTTTGAAGGGCCCGCGAACAAGACCCTGCGTGAACCGGTCTGGACAAACGCTGCAGAAGCCGCTCTCGACTTGGACCTCGCCGAAGCAGACGGCCCGACGGAAATCGCGCATTTTCTTGGCACAGCACCGGTGGCGACCGACGAACTGATCCGCCAGAGCGGCGCAAGTGCCGGGGCGGTGCAGATGGCACTGCTCGAGCTTGAACTGGCAGGGCGGCTGCTGCGCCACGCCGGAGGCCGGGTCTCGCTCGTCCATCCCTGATACATTCTGCCATTTTGGTTATAATTGACGGAGCCTTGTATCCCCGGCATCTTCCTGTCCGGTCCTCGCGGGGGCGAGGCGTAAGGGGACAGGATTCATGTTCACACATAAACGCATTGCTTTGGCGCTCACCGCCGCCACACTTCTGCTTCCCGTTTCGGCTTTTGCGGGCGACGATGCCGCAGTCAAAGTTTCAGGCAAGGAAGCTGTCAAGGGCGCCACCGGCATCGCTGTGGCAGCGTTCAATGTCGGCTTCATCTTTGAATCGACCGATCAGACCAAGGCTACTGGCGGCATGATCGGTGCATTTGGCGGCACAACCAAAGCCAAGTCTTCGCTCGTCGGCGTCACACCCGAAATGATGCAGAAAATCGCCGACGCCGCTTACGCCGATTTCCTCGCCAAGCTGGCGGCAGGCGGGCTTACGCTCAAGGATGCAGCCACGGTCTTTGCGGCACCGGAAATGGCCAAGCCGCATGGTCAGGTCTCGCCGCTCGATATTTCGATTGCGCTCGAAAAGAACAGCAAAGGCAAGGCCACCTACGTCAAGCCTGCGGGCCTGCCGACATTGATCATGGTGGCTGGTGATTTCCAGGGCAGCGGTTTTTCCAGCATGGGACTGGCGATGGATGCGGGGCAGGCGGGCTACGCCTTGTCGCAATATGCCAAAGCGTCGGGTGTGCCGGTGGTCGATGTGACCTACTTGATCGACTTCTCGCAGCAAAAGCGCCCCGGTGCGTTCAGCCTCGGCGGGCTTGAGGTCAACGCCAATCTATCGGTGGTGCCGGGCTTCAGCCGGATGACGGTGTTCGGACCCAACGGGAAGACCACCACCGTCACGCTGAACCAGAACATTTCGGTCGATGGTGATTTCATCGACAAGCATGATGCCAGCAGTGGCACCGCCAAGACCACGCAGGCTGCGGCCAACATTGCTGGCGGGATCATGGCGGCGATGGGCCATGGCGGCATGATGTTCGGAAAAACCCGCAAATTCGAGTTCGATGCCAAGCCCGGCAACTACGAGGAAGGCGCCGCCAAGGCCGCCGACCTTGCCAATGATGTCATGGTCGGCCAGATCAATGCCTTGAAGTGATTTTACCGTAGGGGACGAGATGCAAAGTGCTGGGCAGCAGGTTACCGTAAGCGCATTGCTCTCGTCCTGGTTTGGGGTTCTCGGCCGGCATACCTCGGTATGCCTGCTGGCCGGAGGCTTGTTGACCGCGCTGGGCACGCTATTCGACATTTCCCTTGGCGAGAAATCGAGTCAGTTGATAAGCGGAATTGCCAGCTTTTTTCTGCAATATCATCTGGTTGAGTATCTGCTTGTCCATGAATTCGGCCTGCGACCCGGCAAGCGCCGCTATGGCTCGGCCTTTGCGGCGTCGTTTCTGGTGACCCTCGGATCGTTTGGGGCGTTGCTGCTCCTGATCGTGCCGGGGCTCTATGTTGGCGCACGCTGGTCACTCTCCAGCGCCCTTATCATCGGTGAAGGCTACACTTCGATCGATGCGATGCGGGAATCCTGGCGACGCACGCAGGCCTCGGCGTGGTCGCTGGTCGGGTGCTTTCTGATCGTCGGGTTGTGCCTGGGTGCATCGATTGTCGGTCTGGCCGCCATCCTGATGATTCCAGGGGTCAAGGGCCCCTTTTTCGAGCCGCTGGCGGGCAATTTCCTTGGTGGGGTCATCGCGGTAACCTTTGCGGCGCTCAGCTGCGCGGTCTACGGCCTGATCAGCAAACCTGAAGGCGCGCTCGACGACGTGTTCTCTTGAGACTAGAGCGCTTCGCTCACACGTGTTGACGGACCGGCATTTTACCCGCCACCCTCGCGCGTACGTATACGCGTAGGAAAGTTCAGCCAGACCCCATGCAACTTGTCATTGTCGAATCTCCGGCCAAGGCCAAGACCATCGAGAAGTATCTCGGTCCCGGCTTCAAGGTCCTCGCGTCCTACGGCCACGTCCGCGATCTGCCGGTAAAGGACGGCTCCGTCCGCCCGGACGAGGACTTCGCGATGGACTGGGAGCTCTATGGCGACAAGGCGGCGCGGGTGAAGGCGATCGTCGATGCCTCCAAGACAGCTGACCGCCTTATCCTCGCGACCGACCCTGACCGCGAAGGGGAGGCGATCTCGTGGCACGTGCGCGAGCTGCTCGCCAAGCGCAAGGCGCTGCCCAAGGAGGTTGAGCGCGTTACGTTCAACGCGATCACCAAGGCCACCGTCACCGAGGCGATGAAGCACCCGCGCGAGCTCGATCAGGATCTGATCGACGCCTATCTCGCCCGCCGCGCGCTCGATTACCTGTTCGGCTTCACGCTTTCGCCCGTGCTGTGGCGCAAGCTGCCGGGGGCCAAGTCCGCCGGCCGCGTCCAGTCGGTCGCGTTGCGCCTGATCGTGGAGCGTGAGCGCGAGATCGAGGCGTTCAAGAGCCAGGAGTACTGGTCCGTCATCGCCACGCTCGAGCAAGGCGGCACCGCGTTCAAGGCCCGGCTCGTCCGCTTTGAGGGTGAGAAGCTGGAACGCCTCTCGCTCGGCGATGAAGGCATAGCCCAGCGCGCCAAGGCTCTGGTCGAGGCTGCGACCTTCCGTGTCGAGGACGTCGAGACCAAGCCCACCCGCCGCAACCCCTATCCGCCGTTCACCACATCCACCTTGCAGCAGGAAGCCGCGCGCAAGCTGGGTTTCGCCGCCAGCCACACTATGCGCGTGGCGCAGACGCTCTATGAGGCGGGCGCAATCACCTATATGCGGACCGACGGCGTGCAGATGGATTCGAGCGCCATCAGCGCCGCCCGCGCCGCGATCAGCCAGCGCTATTCGGGCCACTATCTCCCTGAAAAACCGCGTCATTACGAAACCAAGGCCAAGAACGCACAGGAAGCGCACGAGGCGATCCGCCCGACCGATTTCAGCGTGGAGCGCTACGGTTCCAACGACGAGGCGCGCCTCTACGACCTCATCTACAAGCGCGCGATGGCAAGCCAGATGGCCTCCGCACTGATCGAGCGCACCACGGTTACGCTGCGCGAAGGCACCGGCAAGCATGAACTGCGTGCCAACGGGCAGGTCATCCGCTTCCCCGGCTTCCTTGCGGTCTACGAGGAAGGCCGCGATCACAAGGCGGATGCGCCGACCGGCGATGATGGTGAGGACGAGACCGGCCTGCTGCCCGCCCTGAACACGGGCGACATGCCCGCCAAGCGCGCTGTCGATGCCGATCAGCACTTTACGCAGCCGCCCCCACGCTTCTCCGAAGCCAGCCTCGTCAAGCGACTCGAAGAGCTCGGCATTGGCCGGCCTTCGACATATGCCTCCACGCTGCAGGTGCTCAAGGACCGCAATTACGTCCGCACAGAGAAGAACCGCTTCTTTGCCGAAGAAAGCGGACGACTGCTGACCGCGTTCCTCGAACGCTTCTTCGAGCGTTACGTTGCGTATCAATTCACCGCAGGCATGGAAGACGAGCTCGACAACGTCTCGGGCGGCCGCGCCGCGTGGAAGGCCGTGCTCGAAGCCTTCTGGCGCGATTTCAAGCCCAAGTCCGATGAGGTCATGGAGAAGAAGCCGAGCGAGGTGACCGCCGAACTCGACACCTTCCTGCAAGACTACCTGTTTCCGCCACGCGCTGATGGCACGGACCCGCGGCTGTGCCCGAAGTGCCAGGAAGGCCGCCTCTCTCTGCGCGGCGGGCGTTATGGCGCGTTCGTGGCCTGCTCGAACTACCCCGAGTGCAAGTTCACCCGCAAGTTCGCCCAAGGCGGCGCCGAGGGTGACGGGGCAGGGGGTGATGACGCCGGGCTGGGTCAGGATCCGGTATCCGGCCTCGAAGTCACGCGCCGCACCGGGCGCTTCGGCCCCTATATCCAATTGGGTGAGGGCAAGGAGGCCAAGCGCGCCTCCATCCCCAAGGATGTGGCCGAACTCGATCTCGAATGGGCGCTGAAGTTGCTCTCGCTCCCGCGCGAAATCGGTGCGCACCCTGAAACTGG
>CANFIV010000038.1 GCA_947446935.1 Sphingomonadaceae bacterium
ACAAACTTTGGGAGATGATGGCAGCGGCGCTGGAAAACACCTGACGGCATTCCCCAGCGCGCTGGATCATTGATCCTCGCCTTATTGATTCATCGTGGCGAAGAAGTCCTCGTTGGTCTTGGAGTTCTTCATCTTGTCGAGCAGGAACTCCATCGCATCGATCGTGCCCATCTGCATCAGGATGCGGCGCAGCACCCACATCTTGCTGAGCTGATCGGTCGGAACCAGCAGTTCCTCCTTGCGCGTGCCGCTCTTGCCCACGTCGAGCGCGGGGAAGATGCGCTTGTCCGCAACCTTGCGGTCGAGCACGATTTCAGAGTTGCCGGTGCCCTTGAACTCTTCAAAGATCACTTCGTCCATGCGGCTGCCGGTATCGATCAGCGCGGTGGCGATGATCGAGAGCGAGCCGCCTTCCTCGATGTTGCGCGCTGCGCCGAAGAAGCGCTTGGGGCGCTGCAGAGCGTTGGCGTCAACACCGCCGGTCAGCACCTTGCCCGAGCTGGGCACCACGGTGTTGTAGGCCCGGCCAAGGCGCGTGATCGAATCGAGCAAGATGACGACATCGCGCTTGTGCTCGACCAGCCGCTTGGCCTTCTCGATGACCATTTCGGCAACCTGCACGTGGCGGGTGGCGGGTTCGTCGAACGTCGAGGAGATCACCTCGCCCTTCACCGAACGCTGCATGTCGGTGACTTCCTCGGGCCGCTCGTCAACGAGCAGCACGATCAGGAACACCTCGGGATGGTTGTCGGTGATGGCCTTCGCCATGTTCTGCAGCAGCACGGTCTTGCCGGTGCGCGGCGGTGCCACGATCAGCGCGCGCTGCCCCTTGCCCTGCGGGCTGACGAGGTCGATCACGCGGGCCGACTTGTCTTTCACCGTGGGATCGAGCGTGTCCAGCCGCAGCCGTTCGTTCGGATAGAGCGGCGTCAGGTTATCGAAATTGACCCGGTGGCGCACCGCGTCGGGATCATCGAAGTTCACCTTGATCAGCCGGGTGATCGAAAAATAGCGCTCCCCGTCCTTGGGCGCGCGGACTTCGCCTTCCACCGTATCGCCGGTGCGCAGGCCCCATTTCCGGACCTGGTTGGGCGAGACGTAAATGTCGTCCGGGCCGGCGAGATAGTTCGCCTCGGGGCTGCGCAGGAAGCCGAACCCATCGGGCAACACTTCGATCGTGCCGATACCGAGGATCTCCTCGCCATCATCGGCCAGTTCCTTGAGAATCGCGAACATGAGGTCCTGGCGGCGCAGCGTGCTTGCGCCCTCGACATCAAGTTCCTCGGCCATCTGCACGAGCTCGGCGGGCGTCTTTTTCTTCAATTCCTTGAGATGCATGGGCTTGGGCTTCATTCAAAAGGAGGCAGTATTAAACAGGATGCGGTGGCGCGCGCCGGACGGTCATGGGGCTTGGGGAAAGCGGACCTCGGGGGTGCAGGCGCAGCGATGCGGCTGACCGGAACCGGAATGCAGGTTTGCGCATAAGACGGGGCGCCGGGCGCGTCAACGCCCAAGCGTCGGCTGGGCTTCTCAGAACGGCTTCACGATCACCAGAACCACGATCACGGCTGCCGTCACCCCGGGAATCTCGTTGAGCAGACGCAGATAGCGCCCGCTCAGCTTGCGCTGTCCTTGGGCCAGTTGAGCGGCATAGTTCGCCAGCCACACGTGATAGGCGCTCAGCACAGGCACCATCGCCAGCTTGGCATGAAACCAGCCTTGCGTGTACCATTCGCCGCTCACCGCCAGCAGCAGGCCAAACGCCCAGACCGCAACCAGCGAGGGCCACATGATGATCTCCAGCAGCTTGCGCTCGCGGTCGATCCAGATCGCGTTTTCGGGCGAACCCTCCGGCGCTTCCTGATGATAGACGAAGAAGCGCGGGAGCATGAACAGCCCCGCCATCCAGAAGATCACGAAAATGACATGGCCGGCCTTGAGCCAGAGATAGAGCATCGCGAGCACCTGCAACATGCGCCGGAATATAGCGCTTTCGCAGCCAAACCGGAACTTGGGAATTGGTGCGAGCCCTCGTGCCGCGCCCGCCTCGGGTGGTCAAGCACAGCCTTGCGAGCGTTCGGCCAGCCGGGTATCGGGCACACCATGATCGGGTTCCGCCAGTACCTTGTCCGATATCGCCATTCGGCAATGATCCTGCTCGCGCTGGTGCTCGCGATGCGGGCCCTGATCCCGCAAGGCATGATGGCCGCGCCAGACGGTGTGCGCGGCGTGGCCGTGCTGCTGTGCGATGGCACGGGCGCGGCAGGCCGCATCGATCTGCCAGTGGGCGAGAAACACGGGAAAACGGGTCAGGCCCAGGCATGCCCGTTCGGCGTGCTGGCGCATGCGGCGCATTCCGATACGCCCGACGGCTGGGCCGTCGCCTCCGTCCTGCCGCAACCCGCACTGCAATCGGCGGCACGGATTGCTTTCCGTCTCGGCACTCGGCCGCATCCCCATCCGCCGGCGCGGGCTCCACCCGCCGCAGTCTGAGCCTTTCAAACCTCAGATTTGCACCGGCCGGCAGCCCATGTCGGCCAGACCTACGGATGATGCCCATGCGTATTTTTACGGCTGCGGTGCTCTGCGCCGCGCTCACACCTGTTCCTGCCCTCGCCTGTGCCAGCTGCGGCTGCACGTTCACGTCCGACTGGCTCTCTCAAGGGCTGATGACCCAACCGGGGCAGGCCATCACCTTCCGGTATGACTACGTGCCGCAAAGCCGCTTGCAGTCGGGCACCGATCCGATTGATCCCACGACGATTGCTCTGCCGCCCGAACGCGAAATCGAGCGGCGGACCGATAACCACTATCTCACGATTGCTTACGACCGCCAGTTTGCCAGCGATTGGGGCCTGAATATCGCGCTGCCGATCCTGTGGCGGCCCCACCGCACCATTGCCGAGGATACTGTGAGCGAAACCCGCTCCAACGGCAAAGGCATCGGCGATATGCGGCTTGTGCTGCGTTGGCAGGGCCTCTCTCGGCCGGGCAGTGTCACCGGGCTGCAAGCAGGGCTTACCCTACCGACTGGTCCGTTCCACCGACAGTTCAGCAACGGGCCGGGCGCGGGTGAACTGGTCGATCGCGGGCTCCAGCCGGGCACTGGCACGGTGCAAGCACTGGTCGGCGCTTATCACTACCGGCGGCTGGGCAGCGAAGTCGCGCTTATTGCGCAGGGCCAGGTTCATTTCGCGCTGACATCACGCGAGGAATACCGGCCCGGCACGTTCGGTGAGGCCTCGCTTTCCCTGCAATGGCTGGGCCTTGGCAAGGGCAGGGTTATTCCGGAACTTCAGATCAACACCCGCATCACCGCGCGCGATAGCGGCGCGGCATCAGACCGGGAAAACAGTGGCGGCGAGCAAGTCTATCTTGCCCCCGGCATGACCGCCAAACTCACCCCCACACTCGCAGTCTTCGCGAACGTGCAAGTGCCGCTTTACCAGCGCGTCAACGGTTACCAGCTGGTGCCGCGCCTGATTGGCTCGACCGGATTGCAGGTCCGATTCTAACGGTCTCTCAGCGCTCCCACGCCCGCACGACTTCGAGCAATCGCTCGACGTGCGGGATGGGGGTGAACTGGCCAATGCCGTGGCCCAGATTGAAGACATGCGGGCGATCGGCAAACACGTCGAGCACACGCCGCGCGCCTTCCTCTAGCGCAGGGCCGCCGGCCAGCAGCAGCAACGGATCGAGATTGCCCTGCACCGGAAGCCCGGCAGGCAAATTTTTCGCAGCCCACACCGGGTCGATCGTCTCATCCACGCCGATCGCATCCACTCCGGTCCCCTCGGCATAAGCGACGAGCTTCTCGCCTGCCCCCTTGGGAAATCCGATGATGGGCACGCCGGGGTGCAGCTTGTGCATCGCTGCGGTGATCCGCGCATTGGGTCCGATCACCCAGCGTTCGAACTCGCTCGGCGCCAGGCTGCCCGACCAGCTGTCGAACAATTGCAGGCCTTCTGCGCCCGCCTTCACTTGTCCGCCGAGGTATTCCACGGTCACATCGACGATGGCATCGATGATCGCCTGAAACGCACCGGGATCGCGATAGGCCAGCGCGCGGGTGTCGTGCTGATCGCGGCTGCCTTCGCCTGCCACCATGTATGTCGCGATGGTCCAGGGGCTGCCCGCAAAGCCCAGCATGGTGGCCTGTGGGGGCAAGGCCGCGCTGACCCTCGCCACGGTGTCATAGATCGGCGAAAGGCGCTCAGGCACGCTCCGCAGCGTCTCTAGCCCTGCATCCAGCAGCCGGGGCGAGAGTGCCGGACCTTCACCGACAAGAAACTGAAGATCCTGACCCATCGCATAAGGCACGATCAGGATGTCTGAAAACAGGATCGCGCCATCGAAGCCGAACCGGCGCAGCGGTTGCAAGGTGATCTCGGCTGCAGCCTCGGGATCATAGACCAACGCAAGGAAGCCGCCCTTGGCTGCTCGCAATTCGCGGTACTCTGGCAGATAGCGCCCTGCTTGCCGCATAAGCCAGATTGGACGACGGGGAAGATTGGCCCCCTTGAGGGTTTCGAGAAGCGGCTTTGAGGCAGTGCTCGGCACAGAGTCAGGCATTGGTCGGTCGGTCCAATACTAATCTATAGATTCTTTTGAATCAGATTGAGGATGATAGATGGCCCTGTGGAAAGCGGGGACAGGATGCATCTGCCCGAATTGTCCCGGCGCCTCCACAAAAAAGCGTGGGTGCGACTCCCCGAGGCTGCACGCGCAAGCACAAGTTGTCCCCGTTGTCCGTCGCCTGTGGGTAATTGCTTCTCCCTGTTTGCAACATGGGCTCTCGTGCGCCGAAGGTGGGGGTGGAATCGCAGCGCAAACTTGTCGCCGGTTTTGTGCCGTGGTTTATCCTAGGGCAATCCACAGCTCCTTCCCGGGGCGGATTCAGGAATCTCGATGGCGCGGCTCCACCTGCACTTGTTGTCGGACTCGACCGGCGAAACGCTTGAGATGATCGCCAAGGCGGCACTCGCGCAGTTTGATGATGCCGATGTCGTGCGCCATTTCTGGCCGATGGTGCGCTCGCAGCAGCACCTTGACCGGATCATGGGCGAAATCACTGCGAATCCGGGCCTTGTGCTTTTCACCATGGTCAATGCCGAAACGCGCGAGCGGTTGCAAAGCCGCTGTGCTGCGCTCGGTTTGCCGAGTGTGCCCGCACTCGATGCGGTTACACTCGCGCTCGAAGCACAGCTCGGGCAGGCTGCGAAGGGCCGTCCGGGGCGCCAGCATGCGATGGACGAGGCTTATTTTCGCCGGGTCGAGGCGATCCAGTTCACGATTGCCCACGATGACGGGATCGCGTGGGAGGACTGGGAAGCCGCCGATATCGTGCTCGCCGGGGTCTCGCGCAGTTCCAAGACTCCGACAGCCATTTACCTGGCCAATCGCGGTTACCGGGTGGCCAACATTCCCATTGTTGTCGAAAGTCCGCCGCCACCGGCACTATTCAGCTTGCGGCGACCGATGGTGGTGGGGCTGACGACAAGCCCCGAACGGCTCATCCAGGTGCGCCGAAATCGGCTGCTGTCGTTGAATCAAGCCCCGGAAACAGCCTATGTGGATAGTGAACACGTGGCGCGCGAGGTGCAGTATGCACGGCGGATGTTTGCCGATAACGGCTGGCCGGTAATTGATGTATCGCGTCGCTCGATCGAGGAAACTGCCGCGGCGGTTATCAATCTCTACAACGAACGCAGCCCGGATTCGGGCGGCGGCGGCGGAGGCGGGCACGCCCTGTGAAAGTGGCTCTATGATGGAGATTGGGTGATTATCCTGGCGTCACAAAGTGCTAGCCGCAAGGCGATGCTCGAAGCGGCGGGCGTATCGTTCGAAGCGCGCGGATCCTCGGTGGATGAAGCCGCGATCAAGCGCGAACTGATCGGGGTGCCCGGTAGTGAAATCGCGCTGATCTTGGCCGAAGCCAAGGCGCTTGCCGTTTCGATCGGCGCGCCGGGACGGCTCGTGCTCGGCGGTGATTCGCTTGTCGAGGTCTGCGGTCGCCTCTTCGACAAGCCTGCGACCCGCGCCGATGCCGCCGCGCACCTGGCGTTCTTCTCCGGCCAGACGATGCAGCTGCATTCCGCTGCGGTCCTGATCCGTGACGGCGTGACTGTATGGCGTCATGTCGAGACCGCGAAGCTGCGGGTCAGGACGCTTTCTCCCGACTTTATCCAGAGCTATCTCGACAGCGAATGGCCCGTCGTTTCAGCCTGCGTCGGGGTCTTCCGGATCGAGGCGCTTGGCGTTCAACTATTTGAAAATATTGAAGGAAGCCACTTTACGGTGCTGGGCATACCGCTGCTCCCGCTGCTCGCTGCGCTGCGTACCCACGCCGGGCTTGCCGCATGAGCCGTCCTTACGCCGAAGTGATCGGCGATCCCATCGCCCAGTCCAAATCCCCTGCCATCCACGGCTTCTGGCTTGCCCGCCTCGGCATCGACGCGGACTATAGGGCTTCCAAAGTCGACTCGTGCGAACTTGGCAAATTTCTAGGCACCCGCCGCACAGACTCCGATTGGCGCGGTTGCAACGTGACGATGCCGCACAAGCAGGCGGTGATCCCTTTTCTTGACCGCCTCGATCCGCTCGCGGCCAGCGTCGGTGCCGTCAACACGATCATCCCTGAGGATGGCGCGCTCGTTGGCTACAACACCGATGTGCCCGGCTTTCTCGAACCGCTGCGTCCGCTGCTTGATCAGACGCATTACTTCCGCATGGCTCGCGTGCTGGGAACCGGCGGTGCGGCGCGTGCGATTGTCAAAGGACTGGCTGGTGAGAAGCTGGTGATTGTGCTGGCGGGCCGCACTCCGGACAAGGCGCGCGCGCTGCTTGAGGAACTCGACCCGCAGGGTGAGCATCATGCCATCGACATCGCCCACTTCGCAGATCCAACCGACTTCGCGTTTGACGACCGCGAGCAATGTCTCGATCTGGTGGTCAATGCCTCGTCGCTGGGGATGAACGGTCAGCCACCTCTGGCTTTTGACATGAGCCACGCCCCACCAGGTTCTATTTTCTATGATATTGTCACCAGTCCACTGGATACCGAGTTCTTGAAAGCCGCGCGCGCCGCCGGCTTTCGGACGATTGACGGTCTCTCGATGCTCATCGGCCAAGCCGACCACGCTTTCCGCCGCTTTTTCGGTGCGCTTCCTCCGCGCGATAGCGACGCGGAGTTGCGGACAATGCTTGGCGCATGAGCCGACCCTTCATTCTGGGGCTCACCGGTTCGATCGGCATGGGCAAATCGGCGGTTGCATCGATGCTGCGCGAGCACGGCGTGCCGGTGTTCGATGCCGACGCGGTGGTGCACCGCCTGCAAGGACCGGGCGGCAAGCTGCTCGCCGCCATTGAAACCGCGTTTCCGGGTACGACTGGCCCTACCGGTGTCAATCGGCAGTTGCTGGGTGCGCAAGTCTTCGGGGACGCGAAGGCGCTCGCGCGGCTGGAGCAGATTGTTCACCCGGCGGTTGCGGAAGAACGCGCGACTTTCCTGATCGAGCATGGAGGCGAGCCGCTGGTTGTGTTCGATATCCCGCTGCTTTTCGAAAAGGGCCATGGCAGCGGTCTTGATGCTATCGCGGTGGTCTCCGCACCTGCGGACTTGCAGCGCGAGCGAGTGCTTGCGCGGCCTGGCATGACGCCAGAGAAGTTCGCCCAGATTCTTGGCCTGCAGGTGCCCGACGCCGAAAAGCGTGCGCGCGCCGATTTTATAATCGATACCGGCGTGACGATCGCCGAGACCCGCGCGCAGGTTGTTGATCTGGTGCGGAGCATCCGGGAAAAAAACCCGCGTTGAAGCCTTGCAAGGGCCTGTCTCCGGGTCCAGACAACTGCAAATGCGTGAGATCGTTTTCGATACCGAGACGACCGGCCTAGACCCGCAAAGCGGTGACCGGCTGGTGGAGATTGGTTGCATCGAAATGGTTCATCGGGTGCCGACAGGCGCGGTGTTCCATTGCTATTTCAACCCGGAACGCAGCATGCCCGCCGAAGCAGAGGCCGTGCATGGCCTTTCCAGCGCATTCTTGGCCGACAAGCCTCTTTTTGCCACGCGCGCCGTCGAATTGCTCGAGTTTCTGGGCGATGCGCCCCTCGTCGCGCACAACGCGGGTTTTGACTTTGGCTTTCTCAATGCGGAGTTGGCGCAATGCAAGCTGGCACCCATCGACCGTGGCCGTATGGTCGATACCGTTGCGATTGCGCGGCGCAAGCACCCGGGCGCAAAGCTCAGCCTCGATGCGCTGTGTTCGCGCTACGGGATTGATCGGAGCCATCGGGTCCGCCACGGTGCCTTGCTCGATGCCGAACTCCTGGCCCAGTTGTATGTTGAGCTTATGGGTGGCCGCCAGATCGGCCTTGAGCTTGCAGCCGAGGCGCCGGTCGTTGTTTCGGCCGCAGTAATACCGATTTCCCCTATCGCCTCACGCGGCCAGCGCGCCGCGCGACCCCACGCCGCCAATGCTGATGAACTCGCCCGGCACGGTGCGTTCATCGAGAAAATCAGCGGAGCCATCTGGTTGCGCTGATCCGTCCCGTCCATTTCGGTGTGTGGGTAACGGATTTATCCAAGGAGACTGGACTTATGGAAATTCGTGTCTCGGGCCACCAAGTCGATACCGGCGCAGCGTTTGAAGCGCATGCCGAGGAGCGCCTTTCCGCCATCGTCGACAAATATTTTTCACGCGCGCTCTCATCGCACGTCACGCTGGGCAAGGCCCCGCATGGGGGCTTTCGCTGCGATATCATCACCCATGTGGCCCAGGGGTTGATCCTCAAGGGCAGCGGTGTGGCGCAGGATGCACATATCGCGCTCGACCAGTCGGCCGAGAATATCGACAAGCAACTCCGCC
>CANFIV010000039.1 GCA_947446935.1 Sphingomonadaceae bacterium
AGCAGATCACGGGTGCCGGGCCCGACCGCGACTGATTCCGCATCGGTATCATAGTGATACTTCTGCCAATCGAGCTGGATCAGGCGGGTCAGCCGGGTGTGCCATGGGCCAGGTCGATCCGGGCGGGTGAACCACATCACCCCGCCGCGGTCACCGACGCTGACGAATCCCTCCGCAGTCTGGGCAAGGCCCGAAAAATTGCCGAAATCGTCGTGCCTACTCGTGAGTTGCCAAGCACCAAGAAGCTGCAGTTCCCCAGCATCGGGCAGCGGACCCGCACGGCGCAACTCTGGCATGAGATCGACCAGGCCGATCCGGCGATCCGTAACGGGAGGTGGCTTGGGCGCGCGCAGATAGACCGTCGGCACCAGCGCCAGGATCAGCAGGGCCAGTCTGAAAGAACGCATCGCCGTTCCGCTTGCCACAGCACGGCGCAGAGGGATAGCGAAAGACCCGTCAGGCAGCTGGATCAGGCTGGCGTATCAGGTTGGCACGAACTTCAGCGCATCGCCGTTCATGCAATAGCGCTTGCCGGTGGGTGGCGGGCCATCATCGAAGACATGGCCAAGGTGCCCACCGCAGCGCGTGCAGTGCACTTCTGTTCGCGTCGTCCCGAAAGAGGTGTCGACTGATGTGGCGGTGCCGCCCTTGAGCGGTGCCCAGAAGCTAGGCCAGCCGGTGCCGCTGTCGAACTTGGTCTTCGAAGAGAAGAGCGATGTGCCATCCGCCGCGCAGACGAACGTGCCACCCCGATGCTCGTTCAGCAGCGGTGAGGTGAAGGGCCGTTCGGTCCCCTCCTCGCGCAGGATATAGTATTGCGCCGGGGTCAACAGCTTGCGCCATTCGGCTTCGGTATGGCTGAGCGGGAACTTGCCCTTGTGCGCGGCGACGACGGACGCGCCACAGGCCGTGGTGGCGGCCATCGCGGCAGTGGCGCTGAGGAAGGCGAGGAAGTTGCGGCGGGATGGCATCATAGCCCCTGGTTCGTGCTGACGACGAGAAAGGTTACATCCTCTGATCGACGACCCTGTTCAAGGGGTCAATTGGGACGCAGCCCCGCACGGTGGGCCGGGGGGGCTTGGGGAGCCCACCGTGCGAGACAGAACATCGACCGCCTGAACGGCCCAATATCACCGATAAGATCAGCGCTTTTCGAGTTCGACTTCCATCTTGCGGAAGCCGTGGACGAAGTTTGCACGCGTCCGCGTCACTTCGCCCGCCACGCGCACGCGCATGCGCCGCTCATGCATTTCTTCCAGAAGCACGCGCAGTTGCAGTTCTGCCAGACGCGCGCCCACACAGCGGTGGATGCCATGTCCGAACGCAAGGTGGCGGCGTGCATTGGGGCGATTGACGATGAGCTTGTCGGGGTTTTCGAACACCGTCTCATCACGGTTGGCCGAAAGGTACCACATGATCACCTTGTCACCGGCCTTGATCTGCTGCCCAAACAGCTCGTTGTCCGCCGTGCACGTGCGGCGCATGTGCGCCAGCGGCGTGACGAAGCGGAGGCATTCCTGCACTGCATTGGGAACGAGCGAGACATCGCCTTCCAGCAGCGCGCGCTGATCGGGGAACTGATCCAGTGCATGGATGATACCCGACATGGTGTTGCGCGTCGTATCGTTGCCGCCCACGATCAGCAGCACGAGGTTGCCCATGAATTCCTGCGGGCTCATGTGGTTCATCGCGGGCGAGTGGATCATCATCGAGATGAGATCGGGCGTCGGTGCCGCGCCCATGCGCTGCATCCACAGCCCCTGGAAATAGCGCGCCATTTCGCCGAGGATCTCGAAGCGCTGGTCGGCAAGGTCCTGCGCCAGCGTCAGCTCGACATCGCCTGCCCAGTCCGACCAGAACGTCAGCAGGCGGCGATCGTTCCACGGAAAGCCGAACAGGATCGCAAGCATGCCGGTGGTGAGCTCGATCGAGACTTTGTCGACCCAATCAAACCGTTCACCCCAAGGCAGGCTATCGAGCACTTCGCCTGTGCGCTGCCGGATTTCGGCTTCCATACGCGCCATTTCGGTGGG
The DNA here is from genome assembly GCA_947446935.1 of Sphingomonadaceae bacterium. GTDB lineage: Bacteria > Pseudomonadota > Alphaproteobacteria > Sphingomonadales > Sphingomonadaceae > Novosphingobium. The sequence goes on from CANFIV010000039.1 coordinate 2,034, forward strand.
GATGAACGCGGGGGCCACGGTGCGGCGCTGGCCGGTATGCTCGGGCCGGTCCATCGCGATGAACATCGGCAGCTGGCGTTCGGCGAGGCGGACCGGATCGATATCTTCCGGCGGATCGCCGATGGTGATGCCGCCTTGCTGCCACGAGGAAGAGAACAGTTCGGGCAGCGATTCAACGTGCTGGATCGCCTTGTGCGTGACCACGTTCCAGTAATCGCCATACGGCGTACCCGTCACCTTGTTGACCGGTGCCTTGGCGCGCATCTCCGCAAAGATCGGGCCCCAGCGGTCCTCGACATAGATATCCGAGCGGCTCACATCCCATGGATGCGTGTGCACCGGGCGGGCCTGCGGATTGGCCGCGAGCCATCCCTCGTAGGCGTCTATCGCGGTGGGAGACGAGCGGTAGGTGAACGGGGCTTCGGGCGCGAGCTGGGTGGCCATGGCAATCCTCCGATGCGGGAGGCTCGCCCGAGAGCGGCCACCCTTGTCTATCGGAAGATACTATCCGTGCAACCTACACGACTGTCAATAAGCAATCGACCGGTGGTGATGCTCAGCGGGCAGCCGCTGCAACAGGACGTTTGAACCACGACCGGCGCCCCCGCGCCGGGCCCGATTTCATCACCGTGCGGCGGAACAACTGCGCGCCAACGCGGATGATCACCGCAACCCACAGCGCCTGCCAGCCGAGCGCCACGACGTGCGGCCAGATCTCCGGCGATTGCGCGGCATGCGCCAGCATGGCGAAGGGCGAACTCACCGGGAACACCTGGCTCACCGTCTCGATCCAGGTGCCTGGCCGCGCCAGCGCGTAACTGGCGAAGAAGAACACCATCAGCTGCATCATCGTGACGGGCATCGAGAGCGTTTGCACCTCACGCACCGTCGTCGCCATGCCGCCGATCGAGAGGAACAGCGAGCCGAGCAGCAGATAGGCCATCGCAAAATAGAAGAAGCCCAGCGTGAGGAACACTGGCCAGCCCACTGCCGGAGTTGCCAAGAGCGGCACCGACTTCATGCCGAAAATCATCAGCGCGCCATAGACCGAACCCCAGACCGCGATGCCGACAAGGCTGACCGCAAGCATGGCAAAGAGTTTGCCGAGGAACAGCGCGTCCATCGGGATCGAGGCGGCGAGCACCTCGATGATCTTGTTCGCCTTCTCCTCGACAAGATTGGAAAGCACCATGCCAGCCAGCAGCATTGTCAGCAGGAACAGCAGCACCTGGCCCGCCTGCGCCGTCACTGCCTGATCAGTATGCTGCTTGGCCGCACTGGTAGCGATCTTGTACCCCGCCACATCGGGATAGATGCGGCTTTCGCCGCGGTTCGCCTCGGCCGCGAACAGCGCAAGTTGGCCGCGCCACTGATCGACGCGCTCGGGCGTGCCGGTCAGCGCCGGAGCCTCGAGCGTGCCCGACACAATCGCCGCGATCCGGTTGCCGCCCTGCTTGAGCGCGCTGCGCGCATCGAAGGCCTGCCCTGGCTGCAGCCGTTCAAGCACCACGAACTGCGGCACGCCGCCCGCCATGCGCGGTGCCAAGGCATCGCGTGCGGCGATGAGCGCATCGCCCTGATGCGCAGGCATGGCCACACCGATCTGCGGATTGTCGAGATCACGCTGAACTTGTGCGCCGATCATTCCGGCCATGGCCCCGATGAAAACCGGGAACAGCGGACCGATCAGAAAGAAAATGAAGGTCTTGGAGAAGATCACCGCGCAGAAGTCGCGGCGCGCGACCACCCAGGCAGCGGCAAAGTGGTGGGCGAGCATCAGCGGCGACCTTTCCGTTCGATGGCAGGCTCGGGCGTTTCTTCCAGCGCACGGGCGGCTGCCTCACCGGCAATCGCCACAAACGCATCGTGCAGGCCGGGCCGCTCGATCGAGAGGCTCAAGATGCCGGCATTGCCTTCAATCAGCGCACGCAGCAGCGGTTCGACGCCGCTTTCTGGCAGGGTGAAATACCAGAACTTGCCCTCGTGCCGGGCATCGGTGGGCAGCGCAGCGCGCCACAGGCCGTCAATTGCGCGCGTTTCAAGCCGGACTTGCGGGCGCAGGCGATCACGCGCCGCGTCCACTGGTCCGGCAAACGGAACCTTGCCGCCGGCAATAATGGCGATCTGATCGCACAGGCGCTCGGCATGCGCGATAACGTGGGTGGAGAAAATCACCGTGGTGCCGCGCTCGGCAAGGCTTCGGATCATCCGCTCGAGCTTGCCCTGGTTGAGTGCGTCGAGCCCGGAGAACGGCTCGTCGAACACCACCAGATCGGGATTGTGCACGAGTGTGCCGAGCAGTTGCACCTGCTGCGCCATGCCCTTGGAAAGCTGGCGAATCTGCCGGTCGGCGGCATAGCCGAGGCCATGCTCTTCAAGCAGTTCGCGTCCCCGGCGGCGGCCATCTTTCAGCGGCACTCCGCGCAGCGCGGCGAGGAAGGCGATGGCTTCGGTCGCCTTCATCGCCGGATAGAGCCCCCGCTCCTCAGGCAGATAGCCGATGCGGCGCGCGACTTCGGTTGGCCGCTCGTGCCCCAGTACGCGGCGATAGCCCGAATCGGGATCGATGATGCCGAGCAGCATGCGCAGCGTCGTCGTCTTGCCCGCGCCATTGGGCCCCAGAATGCCGTAAATCGCCCCGCGCGGCACCGAAATGTCCACGCCATCGACCGCAGTGAAGCCATCGAAGCGCTTGACCAGCGCACGGGCCTCGATTGCGAGTTCGCCAAAAGGGACCGCGGTGGGTACGGGACTTGCGGCGTCGTCCACGATGGACATCCCGGTAAAGCTGCTAAAGCGTTCGATCTTCATGGGATCTCGCGTTAACCGTAACGCATGAACGAGGCAGGCATCAAGTTTGGTTAACGCCGGCAAAACCCTTATTGAGGAGCGTATCAAGACCGAGGCCAAGCGGCTCGGCTTTGCGGCCTGCGGAATCGCGTCTGCCACCGACGATCCCTTGCGTGCTGCACGGCTCGAGCAATGGCTGGCGGACGGCAATCACGGCTCGATGGAGTGGATGGAAACGCGCCGTGATCAGCGCAAGGGCCCGCAATCGCTCTGGCCCGGCGCGCGCAGTGTCATCGCGCTCGGTATGAGCTACGCCCCTGCCGCCGATCCATTGGCACTCGCGACGGAGTTCGAGCGCGCGCGAATCTCGGTCTACGCGCAAGGCGGCGATTATCACGATGTGATCAAGCGCGCGCTCAAGGCACTCGCCCGCTGGCTGGTGGCCGAAGTGCCGGGCACGGAACTCAAGGTCTTCGTTGATACCGCGCCGGTCATGGAAAAACCGCTGGCCGAGGTGGCGGGCATCGGCTGGCAAGGCAAGCACACCAATCTCGTCAGCCGGACGCACGGCTCGTGGCTGTTTCTGGGTGCAATCTACACCTCACTTCAGCTTGATATTGATATAACCCACGAAAATCGCTGCGGAACCTGCATGGCCTGCCAGCATGCCTGCCCGACCGACGCCTTCCCTGCGCCCTACCAGCTCGATGCGCGGCGCTGCATTTCCTACCTTACAATCGAGCATAAAGGCCCGATTCCAACCGAATTCCGGCGCGCGCTCGGCAATCGAATCTATGGCTGCGACGATTGCCTGGCGGTCTGCCCATGGAATCGCTTCGCGAGCGCTGCGGCGGCCAACAAGGCCTTCCTGCCGCGCGCCGAACTCGCCGCGCCCCGCCTTGCCGAACTGCTCGCGCTTGATGACTCGGGCTTTCGTGCGCTCTTCGCAGGCTCGCCGATCAAGCGCATCGGCCGCGACCGATTCATCCGCAATTGCCTTTATGCGGCTGGCAACAGCGGCGCGGCCGCGCTGATGGGCCCGGTGCAACGCCTGCTCGCAGATCCCGATCCCGCCGTGGCCGAAGCCGCCAGCTGGGCGCTCGACCGGCTGGCCGAGGCTATGCCAGTTCCTTGAGCGGCACCGTGGCATCCGCCAGCCGTTCGGGCGCGATCACCGCCCCAGCCTCGACCAGCTTGCGGCCCTGCACATAGTCCTTGATCATGTTCACGCAATCGAGCGCGATGATTTTGCCCGCCTTCAGGTAAATCACCGAAAAGCTTCGCGTTGCCGGATCGCCGCGCAGCACGGTGGCGTCATGGCCCGTCGAAAGGCCCACGGTCTGGAGCTTGAGGTCATACTGATTCGACCAGAACCACGGCACTGCATGATAAGGCACGGGCACGCCGCAGATCGACTTGGCCGCCGTGGTCGCCTGATCATTGGCGTTCTGCACCGATTCCAGCCGGATCACCGCGCCATCGGCAAAAGCGTTGGCATGGGCCGCGCAATCGCCGATTGCGTAGACGTCTGGCAGCGAGGTGCGGCATTCGGCATCGACAGTGACCCCGTTCGCACCTTCCGCACCTGCTGCGCGCAGCGGCTCTACGCAGGGAATGATGCCAATGCCGACGATGACAAGATCGGCAGGAAGCAACGTGCCATCGGCCAGCCGCACGCCTGTCACCTTGCCAACCGCGCCTTCGAGATGGTCGACTATGACGCCGGTGCGCAGATCGACCCCGTGTGCGCGGTGGTCGGCTTCGAAGAATGCGGAAAGTGCCTCGCCCGCCACGCGCGCCAGCACGCGCGGCAGCGCCTCCAGCAGCGTGACATGGCAGCCCAGCTTGGTCAGCACCGCCGCCGCTTCCAGGCCGATATAGCCCCCGCCGATCACCACCGCGCGCTTCGCGCCCGCATCAAGCTCGGCCATCAGCTGATCGACATCGGCGCGCGTGCGCACCGCGTGGACCCCCTTGAAATCATGGCCCTCGCAAGAAAGCCGGCGCGGATCGCCGCCAGTCGCCCAGATCAGGTGGCCGTAGCAAACCTTGCGCCCATCGCTCAGCGTGGCCTCGTGCGCCACCGCATCGAGCGCGGTGACTTCTGTACCCAGCAGCATGGTGATGGCCTTGTCCGCCCAGAACGCTTCGGGACGGATGGTGATCCGCTCGAAGGTCTTCTCACGCGCGAGGTATTCCTTGGACAGCGGCGGGCGCTCGTAGGGCAGCTCAGGCTCGCGCCCGATCATCATGACGGTGCCCGCAAATCCGTTCTGCCGCAGCGCAATCGCCGCCTGCGCGCCGCCATGGCCAGCGCCGACAATCACCACATCCGCAACCAGATCCGCCTCGCTCATGCCCGCTCTCCTAATGGTGAGCGCGGATTTGGCCAAAAGTGGCGGCGCGTCAACTGGCCGGGGTCAGATTGTCCGCCCCGGCACAGGTTTCAGCGCGCCAGCAAGGTCCTTGCCTGGCTCGCCAACTGCGCCAGCATTGCTGGAGCAACCGCCGCAGTCGCCTGCGCCCGGCCCGTCAGCGCGCGGAAGTTGCGCACCGGCGCGGCCTGTGTATCGAGCCAGTGCGCGACATAGGCCCCAGGGTCCCCGCCCGTCCCTCGCGCCAGAAAATCGAGCCGCATCTGCTGGAAATCGCGCGCGAGGCCCGCGACGAGCAGCCGCTCCCACGGGTCCGAGGGACTCATCCGGCTCGCCGCCTGCTGCGCCCAATCAAGCCCAAGCGCGGAGCCGAGCGCGGAGAACGCAGCGGTCAGCGCCGCTGGATCGATCCCTTGCACCCCTGCGAGATGGGCCAGTCCGATTGCCCCGTCCATATCCACGAGATGCGCGATCCGCTGCGCCACTTCGGCAGAAGCCCCGGCCTCGGTCAGTTCGAGCAGCAGACGCCGCGCCTGCGCCTTCGCCTCGCCCTGCAGCAATTCGCCCGTCGCCCCGGAAAGCGCCACCACGCCCTCGGTCAGTTCGGCAATCAGCGCGCCCGGCGTCAGGCTGCCATGGCTGGCGCGCAGCACATCGGCGATATGGCCGCGCAGCGCCTCGGCGATACGGGCATAGAGCGCGAGCCGCACTTGCTCGGGCATGGCATCACCTTGCGGCCCATCAAGCAGCGCCCAAGTGCCTTTCAAATCGAGGAGCCGCTCCGCCACGACAAACGCGGCAGCCACTTGCGCCAGGCTGCAGCCTTCCTCCTCGACCAGTTCGAAGGGATGCACTGGCCCCAAGTCGTTGACGATCCGATTGGCGAGCTTGGTCGCGATCAGTTCGCGGCGCAGACGATGATGCGCGATGTCCTCGGCAAAACGCTCCCGCATCTGCGGCGGGAACGCCGCAAACAGCTGATCCTCAAGCACCGGATCATCGACCACCGTGCTTTCTTCCAGCGCGCGCTGGAGCACAAGCTTGGAGCTGGAGAGCAGCACCGCGAGTTCCGGCCGGGTAAAGCCGTTCCCAGCGGCGGCGCGGCGCAACATGTCCTCGCTGCTCGCCAGCCCCTCGGTCTTGCGATCCAGATCGCCGCTTTCCTCCAGCACATCCACCAGCCGTGCATAGGCCGGCGCCGCACTGGGCCCACCACGCTCGGCAATCGAAAGCGCGAGCGCCTGTAGCCGGTTGTCCTCCAGCACGAGGTGCGAAACATCGTCGGTCATCGAAACGAGCAGCTCGACCCGGCCCGGCTCATCCAGCCGCCCGGCGCGCTTGGCCGAAGCAAGCGCAATCTTGATATTGACCTCATTGTCCGAGCAATCGACGCCCGCAGAATTGTCGATGAAATCAGTGTTGATTCGCCCGCCGCGCCCGTGGTTGCCGATGAGCGCATATTCAATGCGCCCGGCTTGCGTGGTGCCGAGATTGGCACCCTCGCCGATCACCCGCGCGCGCACGTCCTCACCATCGATGCGCAGCGCATCGTTCGCCGGATCGCCGACCGCAACGTTGTTTTCGCTGGATGCCTTCACATAAGTCCCGATGCCGCCGAACCAGAGCA